>CAUULA010000174.1:0-2521 GCA_963545855.1 uncultured Prevotella sp. | reverse complement strand
ATTACAAACGAGTTCTTGAGAGAAGAAATTGAGAAGGTAGAAATTTAATTTACTAGATATTTCAAGGACCGCAGGTTTTAATCTGCGGTCTTTCTACTATAAGGAACTTATTTTAAATGCAAGCAGAGTATAAAACTATCAAAGAGATAGCGAAGGCTGAACTTAATATCGAAAGATCAAAGTTCATTTCACATATATCACATGCGAATAGCAGAGAAGAGGCTGAGGCTTTTATTCAGATGATAAAAGCTGAATATAAGGATGCCACTCACAATGTATCTGCCTTTGTTATAGGCCCGAAGCTGGAACTAAAGTGGGCTACTGATGATGGAGAGCCACAGGGAACGGCAGGAACGCCGATTTTAAAGGTTTTAGAGGAGAAAGGAATAACCAACACAGTTGTAGTGGTTACGCGTTATTTCGGCGGCAAAAAACTAGGCACGGGCGGTCTGGTCAGAGCTTACACCGATAGCACGCTTGAAGCTATTAAGAAATCAGTACTCTGTGAGGTATATAATATTACGAGCATCAAAGTAAGACTGGACTATGCATCATACAATAAACTCGTTAAACTTAGTTTTCCATTTTATACAGAGATAGTATCAACTGAATTTCAAGACACGGTATCAGTAGAAATAGACACAGATCCTGAAAGAATTGAAGAATTAAAGGAAGCGATAGACAATATCAGCAGGGGCAAAGCTTTGATTGACATTTGCGAAGATAAAATCAAATCAATACCGATTGAGAAATAGTAGCTGACCATTTGTTTGATTGGCTCAATATACAATGAATTAAAATTCAATTAATGTCGTATTTATTATTGACAAGCACTATAAAATATGGTAAATTCATATAGCTGAGTTATCCAAGGAATCATCCGAATTAACACGCAAGAGAAAAAACTCTTGACAAGGTTAGGGCAACACTCTATAATAAATGAGTGCGTCGGACAACGATGGAAGCAATTTAGGGCGTTTAGCTCAGCTGGGAGAGCACCTGCCTTACAAGCAGGGGGTCATAGGTTCGAGCCCTATAACGCCCACCATTATTGCGGCCTGGTAGTTCAGTTGGTTAGAATGCCAGCCTGTCACGCTGGAGGTCGACGGTTCGAGCCCGTTCCCGGTCGCCATTTTAGATTAATCGATGATATGGTGGGTATCGTCAAGCGGTTAAGACCCAGGGTTGTGGCTCCTGTATGCGTGGGTTCGAATCCCACTACCCACCCCATATAATTAGGCGACATAGCCAAGTGGTAAGGCAGAGGTCTGCAAAACCTTTATTCCCCAGTTCAAATCTGGGTGTCGCCTCCAATCGTTGGGGTATCGCCAAGCGGTAAGGCAACGGATTCTGATTCCGTCATGCGCAGGTTCGAATCCTGCTACCCTAGCCAAGAGAAAACCGTTGATTTCAACGGTTTTTTGCTTGCAAAAAACTCCCTGTGGTATACACGGGGAGTTTTGTCTCATTTCATAGAAATAGGTCTGTATTATACATTGCTATTTAAAACCTCTTCAAGAACCATGTCCAGATCCTCTCGGCAGCCACCACATACATTACCAATGTCCCCGATTTCGCATAGATCTTTGAGAGTTTTGATATTCTTTTCTTTAATTAAATCCTCTACATAGCCTCTGTTTATCTTTTTGCAAAGACATATTTCGTAGTCTCTACTTGATTTATCCAGTGTGTCCATAATTTTCCTCATTTAATTTACTATATTACATATATATACGAAAAATAAAACATGAATAACAGTATTTATTATATCATAATGCTTATAATCTATGTAAGAAAATATCAAGTAAGATATATCAAAACCACAATGTGATAAAATTTGAAAAAGGTATGCTTTGGTCATATAATAGATATATAATAAATACGATTAAGTGAAAGGTGTGTAAAATGAGAAAAACAAAGATTGTATGTACACTCGGACCTTCTTCGAGCAATGAAGGAACCATAAAGAAAATGTTGCTTTCAGGCATGAATGTCGCAAGGGTGAACTTTTCACATGGCACGCACGAGCAACATCACAAAACTATAGAAACTTTCAGAAAGATTAGAGATGAGCTGGATCTACCGGCAGCCGTAATGCTGGATACAAAAGGACCGGAAATCCGACTCAAGGATTTTGTGAATGGAAAAGAATTTCTGGAGGATGGTCAGGAGTTTACGCTTACATCAAGAGATGTAGAGGGAACAAATTCTATAGTGGCAACGACTTACGAAAGACTTCCTAACATGGTCAAAGAAAACGATAGGATTTTAATCGATGACGGAATGATCGTGTTAACGGTTATATCAAAGTCAGAGACGGACATTTTAACTAAAGTAGTTCACGGTGGTAATGTAAGCAATCACAAAGGAGTGAATATCCCTGATGTTGACCTTGGAATGGAATATATAGGTGAGCAAGACAGAAGCGATATTCTCTTTGGTATAGCGGAGGATGTTGATTATATAGCAGCATCGTTTGTCAGGACTCAGGAGGATGTCGAGCAACTTAGGACTTTACTAA
>CAUULA010000173.1:0-2522 GCA_963545855.1 uncultured Prevotella sp. | reverse complement strand
CAAAGTCTAAATTACAAATATCTTCGGAAAGCCTTTGTTTTTAAATTCTTTAACCTAAAAAGGTGGCGCGACTTTGATTTTTATGGGCCGAAACTTTGCTATTCCATGAGAAATATATAACTTTGCATTCGGTTTTAATGAACTTTTAAACACTCAATAAATACAGAAAAGAAATGGCAAAGTTTGACAAAAAGACACTTGAGCAGTACGGCATTACCGGTACTACTGAGGTATTGTACAATCCTTCATATGAAGTATTGTTCAACGAGGAGACAAAAGCGGGCCTCGAAGGCTACGAGGTTGGTCAGGAGACAGAGCTCGGCGCAATCAATGTGATGACGGGTATCTATACCGGCCGCTCTCCCAAGGACAAGTTCATCGTAGATGACGAGACCTCTCACGACACTGTGTGGTGGACTTCCGACGAGTATAAGAACGACAACCACCGTGCTTCCAAGGAGACTTGGAAGGCTGTCAAGGAGATTGCCAAGAAGGAATTGTCCAACAAGAGGCTTTTCGTGGTAGACGGATTCTGCGGCACCCACAAGGACACCCGCATGAAGGTGCGCTTCATCATGGAGGTGGCTTGGCAGGCTCACTTCGTTACCAACATGTTCATCCGTCCTCAGAGCGAGGAGGATTTCGAGCAGGAGCCAGACTTCATCGTCTATAACGCTTCCAAGGCCAAGGTCGAGAACTACAAGGAACTGGGCCTGAATTCAGAGACAGCCGTTGTGTTCAATGTAACCAGCAAGGAGCAGGTGATCATCAATACATGGTATGGCGGTGAGATGAAGAAGGGCATGTTCTCCATGATGAACTACTTCATGCCTCTGAAGGGCATGGCCTCCATGCACTGTTCTGCCAACACCGATATGAACGGCGAGAACACCGCCATCTTCTTCGGGCTCTCAGGAACGGGCAAGACCACGCTGTCTACCGACCCGAAACGCAGACTCATCGGCGACGACGAGCACGGATGGGACGACAAGGGCGTGTTCAACTATGAGGGTGGATGCTATGCCAAGGTTATCAACCTCGACGCTGAAGCAGAGCCCGATATCTACAACGCCATCTGCCGCGACGCATTGCTGGAGAATGTAACGGTAGACAAGAACGGAAAGATTGACTTCGCCGACAAGAGCGTAACGGAGAATACCCGCGTGTCTTACCCCATCTACCACATCAAGAACATCCAGCGCCCGGCCTCTGAGGGACCAGCTGCAAAGCAGGTGATTTTCCTCAGCGCAGACGCTTTCGGCGTTCTTCCTCCGGTATCCATACTCGACGCGGAGCAGACAAAGTATTACTTCCTCTCCGGCTTCACCGCTAAGCTGGCCGGCACGGAGCGTGGTATCACCGAGCCCACCCCGACCTTCTCCGCTTGCTTCGGTCAGGCTTTCCTCGAGCTGCATCCTACAAAGTATGCGGAAGAGCTCGTGAAGAAGATGCAGAAGAGCGGCGCCAAGGCTTACCTGGTGAACACGGGATGGAACGGAACGGGCAAGCGCATCTCTATCCGCGACACCCGCGGCATTATCGATGCCATCCTCAACCACTCTATCGACAATGCTCCTACGAAGACGATTCCTTTCTTCAACTTCGTCGTTCCGACACAGCTTGAAGGCGTAGACACAGGCATCCTCGACCCGCGCGACACCTATGCCGACGCGGCTCAGTGGGAAGAGAAGGCCAAGGATCTTGCGGCACGCTTCATCAAGAACTTCAAGAAGTATGAGGGCAACGAGGCTGGTAAGGCGCTCGTAGCAGCTGGTCCGCAGCTCTAATCTGGAAATCAGAAGATTTCAATATCATAAGCCCCGCACTCGGAAGTGCGGGGCTTTTTATTGCCGTAAGGCTTCCGGCGAATTAAAGAGGCTTGCAGGCCAATGTTTTTCGTCGCAAGCGGCAGCGGAGGAATCTGTTCCCGCCCCGGACGGGAAGTCCTTAAGGGAAAAGTTCTGATATCCTTGTGCGGGAGGAGGCGTGATTCTGTCCGGTCGCATTCGTAGCGTTCCGTTCTGTGGGATTCGGCTCACGCTTCCGCCGTTTTCCGCCTTTCAGATGACGGAGAGCGGCAGACAGGCTGACAAAATCGCCGAAATCGTCCTACGAAATCGGCGATTTTGTCCCACGATCTCGCCGATTTTGTCAAGAGACTTGTTGTTCCTGTGAAACCCCGAGATTGTTTCCCGAAATCCCGAGGAAGCCCTTCCGGCATGACTGAGGATGCCCCGAGGCGAGGTGGAGCCCGTTTTGACCTATGTCAATAATTAGCCCTTTTTATGAAAAAGATGAGCTGAAAGTTTGTTGTGTTCGTCCACAATGTGTAATTTTGCATTGTGTTCGAGAGAATACATTTCATTTTAGGTTAGTAGATTTAAGGTTTTTAGATTTTGTTTAGGTTAGCTAAAAGAGCATAGTGTAGAGACACTCATTGCTCTTTTTTTTATTTATGAAATCACAAACAAACTTAAAAAACAGCCTCTTTCATAATGTTTTGCATAATAAAGTATTAAAAA
>CAUULA010000172.1:0-2554 GCA_963545855.1 uncultured Prevotella sp. | reverse complement strand
GATGACGTCGAGTCTCGTGGGCTCGGAGATGTGTATAAGAGACAGCTTCACCGCCACCGTCGGGGGGTGTGGGGCCAAGAACGGGAACCTGCTGCCTGCGCTCGCCTACGGGCATGTTGTATTTCTCCTCGAAGTAGGATGGATCCACCTCGTAATTGTTCAAGACGAGCTGCTCATAAGCCACTTGTTGCTCCGGCGTATAGTCCACGCTGTAGTCCCAGTCGAAGTGAATGCCCTGCAAAGGGAAGCCGTGCCGTATCATGCGCGGGATAAGCTGGTTGTTTATGGCATCGCGAAGCATATCGCAATCAGCCTCTACGAGGTTTTGAAATACCTCCAAGTGAGTTTCCGACTGTGATAGTGACGAACCGTCCTCGATGGTCATGGTCTGCCCGATGATGAGTTTGGAGAGTTCGGAGTTTGCACGGTCAATGCGGCGGTCGTAAACATTGAAGGCATCTCCTTTAGTGGACTCTACGACTTCTATGTCTGTCCCCTGCTGAAAGATACCCCAGCCCTCTGTACCCATTTCGGCCATCATCTTCTCCATCTTGGACAATTCTTTTTCGTCACGGGTGGTTGTGCGGGCTATGCGCATGGGCATTCCGAATATCTCAGCGAAGGTATCCCAAAATGCTAATGCGTTCTTTTTAGGTATAGTCTGTGTGGCTGCCTTGAGGTAAAGTCCGAGACTGTCAGGCTGCCCTACTTCAATCAGCCAATCAGAAAAAGGCGGCTGATGATAGTCGATGCCTGAGTGCCAGTCTTCTCCTAATTGTCTTACCACCCTGCCGTATTCCGGTATGACGTGCTTTCTTGGAATGAGCCTGACCCCATCGTAGTAAAGTCTATTATCAACATCGCTCTTCAGTTCTCCAAGTTCTATGAGCGAGTGCCCCCAGTAGTTCGAATCCAGTGCGAGCTTCATGAATTGCTTGAACCAAGCAGCATTGAGATAATCAGCAGCCAGATCATCTTCATCTCCCTTCTCATTAACGAGCTTAAAAGAGCGAGCCAACACGAAGCCCTCTCGTTGCTGGATACAGCCAGAGAGATGTAGATCAACCTCTACGTCGCGGTATATGTCATAGAGCCGCTGGCGGTTCGGATTATCGACGTTGATGGCCATCTGCCACGCTATGCGCCAATCGCCTATGTCCTTACGCGTGAGCGAATCGGTCGTGCGCTGCAGTTCCATCACTGTCTTGTGGAACCGCTTTGCGTCGTTCCTTGCCAGCTGGAGCGTGCCGAAAGGCGTGCGCACCAGCATCTTGTTGTTTGTATTCCTGTTTCTTGCCATAGTAGTCACCAGTTATATCTTTGCTTCTTTTGGCTTCCGTACTTCATCGGGAGGCCGATGGTATCGCCGTTTTCATCGATTGCGAGTGGAAGGTCCGGCACAATCTTTCCGGCCTGTACCCCCTCCAGCCACTTGATGGCCCGCTCATAGCGTTCCTTGCGTATCTCCATTCCCATCTTCTGCGGTGTGGACGCAGCCATGTGGTAGATGGCGATATCGCAGACATACATCACCACGAGCCTGTTGCGGTCGCTTCCTGAAGCGCTGAACACAGCAGCTGTATCATACTTCGGGCGGAGATAGCCGGCTATCTCCTCGACGGCCTCCGTTTCGGCGTTGACCCGGTTCTCCTCGCTGACCTGAGACACCACTTTAAGTGCCTGCTCGCCAATGACCACCCTATAGTCTTCATCTGTGATAAACATAAGCCTACATCGTTATATATAATGCCTTACTCTCAATATCCCCGACGGTTGTTCCCTTTTGGAAAATGCCGCCAGCCACAAACCTTCTCACTTCCTGTTTGGAGAGAACCTCGAGCTTCTTGTTGATGACAAGCACCATGTACTTGCGGTGCGTGATATGGTGAAAGCGGTCTGCCCTCCTGACGGCACGCTTGAAGCGGAAGCCGAAGATAATGTCTTTTATAAGCCGTATCATGTTATTTACCATTGGTTTTTGGAGGTCGGGCGTTTGCCGAACCTCGGTGAATAAATCTGTTGCCTTGTATTCTTCTGAAGGATATAGATGGCCCCCTCGTCTGCGTCGGGCGCATCGTCGTTGCCAGCCATACCTTTCTCGAAGGCGAGCGTCTGTTCGACACCAGCCTGCATGTCCGGGTCTTCCTTCTGCGAGATGTCGTAGTAGACAAAGCCCCGTTCCCAGAGCGGACTGATGGCCTCGATGCGCTGGAACTTGTCCGGCTTTTTGCGTGTATCGCCGGTAATGGGCAATTGATAGCCTCGGAGCTCTCCTTCCGTGGTGAACTCATCGAGGAGAATATCCTGCATGAAGCTTGCTTCGATGGCAAAGCGTATGGCAATGCCGATTTCCTGGCTCCATTCGTAGAGGTCGTAACACCAGCGGACGAGTTCGGCAACAGAGGCCTTGCGCACGAAAGCGCGCAGGTGCCAAAGATAGGTTTTGTGTTTACCCCAGAGCTTGGCGGCCTTGGTGTCGTTGGTCTTCTTGCTTTTCCACGACGGGTCGATATAGAGGACAAATTCGGCGAAGTCTTTCCATGCCGGTCGTTTT
>CAUULA010000171.1:0-2607 GCA_963545855.1 uncultured Prevotella sp. | reverse complement strand
AGATGACGTCGAGTCTCGTGGGCTCGGAGATGTGTATAAGAGACAGCTTATAGTGCTTGCTCTTTAAAGTTCATCAAACTTGACGGCCTGTTCTGTCGGTTGACGACGCTTGGATTCTGTGGGTTGTTCCGCTTTCTTTTCACCCTCGGTTGTCGTCGGCTTTTCTATGGGATTGCCATTCTTGTCGAGGATAATCTCTTCCGTAACAACCTCAAGGCTGTCTTTCTGTGTCGTATCTTTCTTTGCAGGAGGATAATAGCTTGCACACTCATACATGTCTCGCGTAATCCCTTCGTCGGTCGGGCGAGTGAATTTTCCATGATACTTTTCAAATGCCGGATCGGCGAAAACCGATTGCAAGAAATATCCACAAATGGGGAGTGCTGTCCTTGAGCCCTGACCTAATGCTCCGGTACGAAAGTGTATGGAGCGGTATTCACCACCAACCCATGCGCCGACTACGAGTTTGGGGCTTACACCCATAAACCAGGCGTCGGAATGGTTGTTGGATGTTCCGGTCTTTCCACCGAATTCCGTGTCCCTTACATTTCCTATATATCCCCACAGGCTTTGTGATGTTCCTCCTGGTTCACGCAGTCCCCCCTGTAATAGCTGCTGCACGAGAAAGGCACTTTTATATGGGATGGCTTGTTCCGTGGTACTTGGTCCGACAAAGACCTCATTACCGTCTTTGTCTAATATACGAGTTACCAGAACGGGATCGTGGTGCTTTCCGTCGTCAGCAGCTGTGCAATAGGCATTCACCATCTCAAGAAGATTCACATCACTGGAACCTAATGCCAGAGACGGCGCATCCTCAAGAGGGCTCTTGATACCCATTTTGTGTGCTGTCTCGATAATTCGCTTGATGCCCATTTCCTGGCCGAGCCTCACGGCTATGGAATTGACACTTCGGGCAAATGCGGATTTCAGAGCCATGGAGTCTCCTGTAAAATATCCGTTGGCATTGCCCGGAGTCCATTTGACCATTTCATGTTTCTTCTTGTCATATACATCCATGGAAATATATTCGTCCCTGCGCTTATCACAAGGTGTCAGTCCCTGATTCATGGCCTCGGTATACACGAAGAGCTTGAATGTGGATCCGGGCTGACGCATGGCAGTGGCTTTGTCATACTTCCAATGCTTGAAGTCGATGTCGCCCACCCATGCTTTTACATGTCCAGTCTGTGATTCCATCGCAACCATCGCACAGTGCATGAAGGTTGTCATGTATTTAATTGAGTCTTCGGATGTCATCATCTTTGTGATTTCGCCCTTTTCATAATCAAACACCTTTACCGGATGTTTCCATTCTTTATAGTAATAGGCGACGGAATCCGGGTTGTTGGAATATTTTGCCAATAAAGCCTTATAAAAAGGCAGCTTTTCGGCAATGTCTCGTATGAAATTAGGAATCACCTGATGGTTCTCGTCCTGCCACGGCTCCTGCTTTAGCCAGCCGGAATCTTGTTTCCGATAAATGCCCCAGTGGTTATTGAAATTCTGCTGGACCTGCTTCATCTGCTTGCGGGCCGCGTCCTCCGCATACTTCTGCATGCGTGTATCGATGGTGGTATATATCTTCAGTCCGCCACTGTATAGGTCGTAGCCATTTTCCTCGCACCAGTCTTTGAGGTAATCAGCCACGGCCTCACGGAAATACAATGCTTGTCCGTCATAATTATTCTCAACTGTATAGTGAAGTTTGATAGGTAATTGAGTTAGTCGGGAATATTCACTCTGATCCAAATCTCCATGAATGAGCATATTATTCAATACTACATTGCGGCGCTTGATACTGTTTTCCGGATGGGTTTTGGGATTATAATAGGTGGTGGCCTTCAACATTCCGACCAATACGGCAGCTTGGTCTGTGGTTAGATCTTTGGGAGAGCAGTTGAAATAGGTCTTTGCGGCCGTCTTAATACCATATGCGTTCGAACCGAAATCGACCGTATTGACATACATCGTAATGATCTCTTTCTTGGAGAAGACCGTTTCAAGCTTGGTAGCTATAATCCACTCCTTACTCTTCATGATAAGGATCTTGAGACCGGGAATCTTTCCCAAAAGGCCTGTGGAATATTGCGTGCGGACGCGGAACATGTTCTTGGCTAATTGTTGCGTAATGGTAGAGGCCCCACGGCCACCGTGATGGAGCAGGGCATCTTTCGCGGCAGCAAAAAGTCCAATAGGGTCTATTCCCCAATGACTGTAGAATCGCTCGTCCTCTGTGTCAATAAGAGCCTTGAAAAATGTAGGATTGACTTCTTCGTAAGTTATGGGAGTGCGATTCTCGTTGAAGTATTTTCCAATCTGTTTGCCATCCGCGCTATAGATCACTGATGCCTGGGATGTTTGCGGATCTCTGATTCCAGAAAAATAACCGGGTGATTTACCAAATAGCCAGAACAGATTTAAGTCTACCGCACCAAGGTAAAGAATGAAGAGAACCAATAGGGAAGTTACCGCAACAATCGTCTTTTTCCACCATGGAGCATCTTTGTAAAGGGCTTTATACCATTTCCAGAAAACCTTAGCCTTGTGTTTGCACGAATTGAGAATATTCTTAATTTTGTTCCACATAATCTATATTCTGTCTCT
>CAUULA010000170.1:0-2684 GCA_963545855.1 uncultured Prevotella sp. | reverse complement strand
GAGATGACGTCGAGTCTCGTGGGCTCGGAGATGTGTATAAGAGACAGCCTTCTAACGGTCTTTTACAAAACAGGCTCTCCTAAAAAGCGGTAAAAAGATTTAGGATTACCGAGATTCTGGTAGCCATGGATCCAGAATTTATTTCTATCTTTGTATCCGTAGAATTAGATATGAAAAAGTATGAAGCATTTTATCTTGGCACTTGCGGCATTATTCGCCATCAGCCTGAGTGCCTGCTCACAAAGCAACAAAACAAAGGAGAATAACATGGGAACCAAAACCTTAGTCGCTTACTTCTCTGCCACGGGAACCACGGCAGGAGTAGCCAAGACCCTGGCAACGGCAGCAGGGGCCGACCTCTACGAGATTCAGCCGGAACAGCCCTATACCGATGCCGATCTCGACTGGACCGACAAACAGAGCCGCTCTACCGTCGAGATGAACGACAGAGACTTCCGGCCGGCCATCAAAGGCAAGGTGGAGCATCTCGACAGCTATGGCACCGTATACATCGGATTTCCCATCTGGTGGTATACCGCACCAACCATCATCAACACCTTCATCGAGCAGAACTATTTAAAGGGCAAGAAGATTTTCCTTTTCGCCACCAGCGGAGGCAGCAATGTGAAGAAGGCCGAGAAAGATCTGAAATCCGCGTATCCCGAGCTCGACATCCTGGGCTCCAAACTCCTCAACCACCCGACTTCCGAAGAAGTAAAGAAGTTCATAGAAGAGGCAAAATGATAATGAAAGGACTCTTTACGGGAGTGCTCCTCGCTGCCTCGATCGCAGCCATGGCCGACGGCCGAATTGACACCGCCACCTTCAAGCTCGACGATGTCGTCGTAACGGGTAGCCGCTATCAGACCGACATCCGCCATCTTCCGATGACCCTTTCCGTCGTCCATCGACAGAAGCTCACCGAGAACTATTACGGCAATGTCCTCCCCTCCCTCACGCAACAGGTGCCCGGACTCTTCACCACCTCGCGTGGAATACTCGGCTACGGCGTAAGCACAGGGGCAGCCGGAGGCATCAAGGTGCGTGGCATCGGGAGCACGGCCAACCTACTCGTGCTCATCGACGGACTGCCCCAGTATGCCGGCCTCTATGGCCATCCTGTTGCAGATGCCTATCAGACCATGCTTGCCGAGCGCGTAGAAGTACTGCGCGGACCAGCCTCCACCATCTATGGCTCTAATGCCATGGGAGGCGTAGTGAACATCGTTACCCGACAGATGAACGAAGACGGCGTGAATACCAATATCAATTTTCAGGGAGGCTCTTATGGCACTTTCGAGGCAGATGTTACCAATCGTGTACGCAACGGCCGTTTTTCGAGCATTGCCGGAATCAACTACGGCCGCACCGATGGCCATCGCCTGAACTCAGAATTTGAACAGACCAGCGGTTTCGTGAAACTTGGCTATGACCTCACACCTAACTGGATGCTGCGCGGGGGCATAGACCTCACCTACTTCGAATCGTCCAATCCGGGCGAAACGAGTAATCCCTATATTGACAACCGCATGGTGATCACCCGCGGCGTGTCAGCCGTCTCACTCACCAATCACTATGAGAAGAGCTCCGGCGCACTGCGCATATACTATAACTGGGGGCACCACCACATCAACGACGGATACCACGAGGGGGGCCGTCCGCGTACCGCCTACTATCTGCACAACGACAAGATGGGCGGCTTCTCACTCTATCAGAGCGCGTCATTATTTAAGAATAATACCACCACGGCAGGCATCGACTTCCAGCATTTCGGAGGAGAAGCCTGGAACAAGGCCATGAGCGACGGCAGTCGCACCGACATCGCACACCGAAGCGTGAATGAGATTGCGGGGTATGTAGACTTCAGTCAGGAACTCGCTCCATGGTTCACGCTGAATGCGGCCCTTCGTCTCGATCATCACTCCGTAGCCGGCAACGAGTGGGTTCCCCAGGGAGGCCTCACCTTTCGGCTGCCCAAAGAGGCCACCCTGCGCGCCATGGTCAGCAAGGGATTCCGCAATGCCACCCTGCGTGAGCTCTACATGTTTCGGCCGGCAAATGCAGAACTCAAGCCCGAACGCATGATGAACTACGAGGTTTCCTATAAGCAGCAACTGCTGGAGGGACAGCTAAACTATGGCATTAACCTCTTCTATCTGAAAGCCGAGAACATGATTCAGGCACAGATGATAGACGGCAGACCACTGAATGTAAACACCTGGAACACCGAAAATACCGGGGTGGAACTGGAAGCCGAGTTCCGCGTCAATCCGCATTGGGGCATAAACGGCAACTATAGCTTCTTGCACATGAGCAATCCACAGCTCGCGGCTCCCGGGCACAAGTTCTTTGTCGGATCCAACTACCGCAAGAACCGATTCTCGGTCAATGGGGGACTGCAGTATATAGCAGGCCTCTACACCGCCACGGGTGCCAACGAGCAAAAAGAGAGCTTCTGGCTGCTCAACCTCACGGCACAGTATCGTGTGGCCAAAGGCCTCCACCTCTTTACCAAGGGCGAGAATCTGCTGGCACAGCGCTATGAGACGATAGCCGGATTCCCCATGCCCAGGGCAACTTTCATGGGAGGCCTGAACTGGAACTTCTAAGCCGCGGCCGCTTCATTCGCCAAGTTCAGGCGGCTTTCCTGCCCCTGCCGAAACTTGTGCAGACAGCAAGCAAAA
>CAUULA010000169.1:0-2844 GCA_963545855.1 uncultured Prevotella sp. | reverse complement strand
CATAAATAGCGTGGGAGGGCGACAGCGAGGAAGCTGCCGCCCTCCTTTCCTGTACAGATCTTGCTAAAGAATAAAACATAGAGAGAGCGTTTCGTTCATTGCTGATGCTATGTGGGAGATTTTATTGCCATCGGTGATGAAAGGAGCGTGTTTGAAAACGCTCATCCTCATTGGTTAGCATCTATGTGAGAAACAGCGATCTGAGTCAGGATACGATTGGGCTGACACATCACATTTAATGATGAGGCGGGTGAGCTGTCAGGTTTTTATCACATAAGCTGATAACTTGTTAGATGGTAAAATCTCTTTCTTTAGATGAGAATGGGCTCGCCGTAAGGGCAGAGAATCATGGCTCCGGTAAAGGGAAAAGGAACATGAGAGGAGACAACGACTAAATCCAATATATCTTTCAGCATATTAGAGGGCTCAAGCTTCTGCTACAAAATACGGGAATCTGCAGGAAGAAAGACTGCAAACAGAGGTGCTCAGGGTAGCCTCCGGTTGGCCGAAAAGCCGCTGTCGATGGGACTGTCTGCCGCTGATAGCACGGCCTTATCATAAAAGGGAAAGGCGCATAAGAGCCTTTCCCTTCTTGCTCGTGCGCCTGACAGGACTCGAACCTGCACTGCGTAAACAACCAGATCCTAAGTCTGGCGCGTCTACCAATTCCGCCACAGGCGCGCTGATGCGGATGCAAAGATACGATTTTAAATTCAGACGGACAAAGTTTTGCTGGGAAAAATTCGGAGCGTGTGCTGACATCTCTGACACATTGGCATATTCTCTGTTGGCGATGTTGCCTTTGGCACACCTTTTGTTATTTATAGTGTGATTTTAAATGCTCGAATTATAACAAATAAAGAAATATACAACAATGGGAAAAATTATTGGAATCGACTTAGGTACTACCAACAGCTGCGTAGCAGTTTTTGAAGGTAACGAACCAGTGGTAATCGCCAATTCAGAGGGTAAGCGTACGACACCTTCTGTTGTCGGCTTTACGAAAGACGACCGAAAGGTGGGTGATCCTGCAAAGCGTCAGGCCATCACTAACCCGAAGAACACGGTTTACTCTATCAAGCGCTTCATGGGCGAGACCTACGAACAGTCTAGGAAAGAGGCTGAGCGCGTGCCTTTTGAAGTGGATAACGAGAATGGGTTCCCTCGTGTGAACATCGATGGTAAGAAATATACCCCGCAGGAAATCAGCGCGATGGTTCTTCAGAAGATGAAGAAGACCGCCGAGGACTATCTGGGTCAGGAGGTCAAGGATGCCGTTATCACGGTTCCGGCTTATTTCTCTGATTCCCAGCGTCAGGCCACAAAGGAAGCCGGGCAGATAGCCGGACTGAATGTCCTCCGTATCGTCAATGAGCCTACGGCTGCCGCTCTTGCCTATGGAGTAGACAAAGCCAATAAAGACATGAAGATTGCCGTGTTCGACTTGGGTGGAGGGACATTCGATATCTCAATCCTTGAGTTTGGCGGAGGCGTATTCGAAGTGCTTTCCACCAACGGTGATACTCATCTTGGCGGTGATGACTTCGACCAAGTGATCATTGATTGGCTGGTGAATGACTTCAAGTCGGTCGAAGGTATCGACTTGAGTAAGGATCCTATGGCCATGCAGCGCCTGAAGGAAGCTGCGGAGAAAGCCAAGATTGAACTTTCAAGTTCTACGACCACAGAGATCAACCTGCCTTATATCAGTGCCGAAGGCGGTGTCCCCAAGCATTTGGTCAAGACGCTTACACGCGCTCAGTTTGAGCAATTGGCACATGCGCTGATCCAGGCTTGTCTCGTTCCTTGCCAGAATGCGATGCGCGATGCCAAGCTTTCCACATCAGATATCGATGAGGTTATCCTCGTAGGCGGCTCTTCTCGTATCCCTGCCGTGCAGACATTGGTGAAGAATTATTTCGGCAAGGAGCCCTCAAAGGGTGTCAACCCGGATGAGGTTGTTGCCGTTGGAGCAGCAATCCAGGGTGCCATCCTGAACAAGGAAGAGGGCGTGGGCGATATCGTGTTGTTGGATGTAACTCCTCTGACACTCGGTATCGAGACCATGGGTGGAGTAATGACCAAGCTGATTGACGCAAACTCTACCATTCCCTGCAAGAAGAGCGAGGTATTCTCTACGGCCGTAGACAATCAGACCGCGGTAACGATTCATGTCCTGCAGGGCGAGCGTCCGATGGCAGCACAGAATAAGAGTATCGGCCAGTTCAATCTGGAAGGTATCGCTCCAGCTCGTCGCGGCGTTCCTCAGATAGAGGTTACTTTCGATATCGATGCGAACGGAATCCTGAATGTGAGCGCGAAGGACAAGGCCACTGGAAAGGAACAGGCCATCCGCATAGAGGCATCAAGTGGCTTGAGCAAGGAGGAAATCGACCGCATGAAGGCTGAGGCCGAGCAGAATGCGGCCTCCGACAAGGCCGAGCGTGAGAAGATTGACAAGCTCAATCAGGCAGACTCTATGATTTTTACCACAGAGAACTTCCTGAAAGATAACGGCGACAAGATTCCTGCCGACCAGAAACCTGCTATTGAAACGGCATTGCAGCAGCTCAAGGATGCCCATAAGGCTGGTGATGTTGCAGCCATCGATACAGCTACGGCAGCTCTCAACCAGGCTGTTCAGGCAGCCAGTGCCCAGATGTATCAGGGTGCAAGCGGTGCTCAGCCCGACCCCAACGCCGGTCAAAGCAACCAGCAAGCTCAAAGCGGTAGCACAGACGACACCGTCCAAGACGCCGACTTTGAGGAAGTGAAGTAAAAGTGCTAATAAACGCTAATCAAAAATAAGTAAATCCCAGTAACATAATAAGTTGCTGGGATTTT
>CAUULA010000168.1:0-2853 GCA_963545855.1 uncultured Prevotella sp. | reverse complement strand
ATTATAAACATCATCATTAATAAACTTTAGTTGTATAGCATGTTTTTTTGTCGAATATAACTTGTTTTTCTTATCTGTGCCCGTTGCCGAAGCTGCCTCCGCCGCGACTGGTTCCGCCGGAGCGAGTTGCTCCGCCGAAGCTGCCTCCCGAGCGTCCTCCTCCGAAGCCTCCACCACCGAAGTTGCCGTCCATGCGGCTGCCGCCGTAGCTGCGTGAGGGAGCTCCCATGGAACGGGAGGGTGCCGACGGGCGTGAGTTTTCATTGCCGGGCGAGAAAGAGCGGGCGGGGGTGTCGCTGCTCTCGCCGAAAGAGCGGAATCCCGAACCCATCCTTGGTGCCGTGGAACGAGTGGAGCTGCGCATGCCGCTACCGTAGTCTCTTCCGAAGGCGTCCCCTCTGCCCGGGCTTGTCCAGCTGCCGTCGCGGCGCCCGCCGAATGTGCGGGGCGCGTCGGTAGTTTGTCCCGTGCCGCGCGCAGACATTCCGATGCCATCACGGCGTCCGCCGAATGTGCGGTTGCCGTTGCCCGGCGATGGGGTGAATTCCCTCTGGGTGCGCGTCCTGCCGAACTCCGTGATGCGGGTTCCGTTTCCGAAGTCGCCGCGGTCGAAGCCGTCGCGCATGCCCACCCGGCGTATTCCGTTAGGATGCGGCCTGCCGTATTGCCTGCCGTAATACCAACTGCATCCGCCATTGTGAGCCCAACTGTGTCCGCCGTAATAGACTTCGATGAAGCGGGGCCGCCCGAAGTAGAAGTAGTCGCGGTGAGGATAGCGTGCATAGATGCTGAAGTGCCATACTCCCGCGTCCCAATAGAGCGGGCGGTAGAAGTAGCGTGCGGCACAGTAGGTCCGGTATTGCCACTCGAGCAGCACATAGCTCAGGTCGAGGTTGCGCTGTCTCCAGTATATGCCGTAGAGGTCGTTATAGTCGTTGATTCGCATCAGATAGTCGAGGTTTATCTCGTAGGCTGCCTCATACTGATCATCGGTCAGGTTCAGTTCGTAGGCCATCTTGTCCGTAAGAAACAAGGCCTGCTCACGAGCCTGCTCGTAGCTCATGGCGCTGGCGGATGCCGCGAGCGTGAGAAGAGCTGTAAGGGCTAATATGAACTTTTTCATAATCGTATCTTTTAAAACCGTTGTCTCTTGTCTTATCTGATGCAAAGAAACAAAGATTTCTTCATCCGCAGAAAGGATTTTCCCTACTTGGGCGGGGATTTTCCCTAAACCTTTAGTAATATATCCGAGATTTTTTCGTTAAGTTGTATATATAATAATAAGGTGTAAAGATATTAAGGCGTTTATGAAAAAGTATACCCTGATGCTTGTCCTGATGCTTGCCTCCCTGTCTGCGAACGCTCAATATGCGTGGCAGGAAGGGCTGGAGGCCGGCAAGCTGGATTTAGGTCATGACCTGCGTTACGATGTCGAGCTGCAGGGGTCGCTCTCCAAGGATAAGACCCCGCTATGGCTCAACGCCAACAAGTATGGCCTCTCGTCATTGGACAAGAGCAACGGATATGTGCGCGGAAGCGTGGTGCGCCCGCTGGCCACCGATTCCGCCCGCCGGTGGGGCATAGGCTATGGGCTGGACATAGCGGCAGCCTACGGCTACACGAGCGTGCCCGTGGTGCAGCAGGCCTTTGTGGAAGCCCGCTGGCTGCACGGCGTGCTCTCCGTGGGAAGCAAGCAGTATCCCATGCAGCTGAGGAACAACGGCCTGAGCAGCGGTGCCCAGACCCTGGGCATCAACGCCCGGCCCGTGCCGCAGGTGCGGCTCGCCCTGCCGGAATACTGGGTTCTCCCCGTTCTTGGCGGCTGGCTCCGCATGAAAGGCCATGTGTCGTTCGGCAAGATGACCGACGACAACTGGCAGCACGACTTTACCCGCAGGCAGTCGCGCTATGCTGACGATGTGCTGTATCACAGCAAGTCCGGCTATCTGATGATTGGCAATCCGGAGCGGTTCTTCCCGTGGTCTGTCGAGATGGGGCTGGAGATGGGCACTCTCTTCGGCGGCGTATCGTATATCCCGCAGAGAGACGGAACCTATAAGGAGATGCGCAACGGCAGGGGCATCCGCGACTTCTGGAATGCCTTCTGGCCCGGAGGCTCGGATGTGGGGGAGACCACCTATCAGAATGTGGAGGGCGACCAGCTGGGCAGCTGGCTGCTCCGCGTGAACTATGATGCCGACACATGGCGTATGGGGCTCTATGCCGACAAGTTTTTCGAAGACCATTCCTCGATGCTGCAGTTAGACTACGACGGCTATGGCAGCGGCGACAACTGGAACAGTAAGGAGCGGCACCGCTATCTGCTCTATGACTTCAAGGACTGGATGCTGGGCGCGGAGCTGAACTTCAAGTACAGCAGATGGCTGCGGAATGTCGTCGTGGAATACCTCTACACGAAGTATCAGAGCGGTCCCATCTACCACGATCATTCGCAGACCATACCCGACCACATCGGGGGGACTGACAATTACTATAATCACTACATCTATCCGGGCTGGTCGCATTGGGGGCAGGTGATGGGAAACCCGCTCTACCGGTCGCCGCTCTACAACGGGAATGGCGTAATCGATGTGCAAGACAACCGCTTCGTGGCTTTCCACTTGGGGGTGGACGGCAACCCCACGGAGCACCTGGACTATCGTCTCCTGGCCACTTATCAGGAAGGCTGGGGCACTTACGGCAGTCCGTATACCCGGAAGCATCATAATGTGAGCTTCATGGTGGAGGCGGCCTGTCGCCTCGGGCATAACTGGAAAGTCAAGGGAGCGTATGGCATGGACTTCGGGCTGTCTCTTATACACATCTCCGAGCCCACGAGACTCGACGTCATCT
>CAUULA010000167.1:0-2858 GCA_963545855.1 uncultured Prevotella sp. | reverse complement strand
GCTGAAAAAATGACATCTCCCCGAAAAAATACTGGGATTTCTCGGGGAATATATTATTATTTGAAAGTCTTTTTTAGTTAAAAACGATAGGCAACTTCCACATCAAAGATTCCATAGTTATGGTCAGAAAGGGTCTTGTCGTTTACAAAAGAATACTCGGCACTGATCTGAAAGTTTTTGTGGAACAGGTAATCCGCACCGATTTCATACTGTGTTTTTTGTTTACTTGAATCTCCTGTTGGTTGATACATGTCGTAACGCCCCTTCACATGAACCTTCTTCTTGATGATTGGCGCAATAACCAGCGCATAAACTCCTTGTGCCTTGTCGCCGTTGCTGCTGAGGTTGCAGTTAGTGTTAGTTGCATTATCGGTATTTGTCAGTACTTGAGAAAAAGCATAGCCCGTAGAGTGGATATATTCCGAACGGAAGGTCCAGTCATCTACAAGATATTCCGCAGAGAAGGCATAGCGACGCTGCTGGAGCTTGCGCACCCCATTACCGCCACCGTCATCTGTCCATGTTCCTTTGCGGGCATAGCTTCCTCTCCACCCAAAGGCACCGATGCGCATGCCTGGCACCGGCATTACCCAAGCGCCTCCAATGATGTTTTTCTGTTCGTCAACATCTTTCATATTGATGCCTTGGCCGTTAAAAACTCCGACCTGATAATGAATCAGATTGCGGCCGTTGGCATTCTTAAGGAAGTCTCCTTGAAACTGTAGGCCTATGTCGCGCCCATTGGAACTATGCGCTCCCGCACGGTCGGAAAATCCCGCTAATTTCTGAACCACCTGCCCATATCCCATGAATCCCTGGTTGATCGGGTTCATCGGATTTTCATAGGTGAACGGGTTCTTGAACTGACCGATTTTCACGCGGAAGAAAGCATACTTCTGCCACTCGGCAAAAAGGTCAACGACCTTTGGCGAACTTCCAAGGGTGGAGGTGTTGCCGTTGAATTGGATTTGTGCCTTCCAGTAGAAGTCTTTCAAGATGCGCCCGTCCAGAGAAACACGGGCAATCCGAAGATTGAAAGAATTGCTCTTTGCTTCCTCCTGACTGCTGGCTTGATACTGAATAATACTATAGCCTGAAAGCTTGACATTGTTAATCCACGCCTGTTTCTTTTCTTGCGCATTGGTAGAAATCGCGGTGAAAGCCAACAATGCGATGATGATACCTTTTCTCATATTTGGTTTAATTGGTAATTAGATCATTAAACATATTTCAATAGCAAAAATAAAAATCTGTTTTTGAAAACCTGAGAGTTTTTTCGATAAAAATCAGACCGTCTGTCTTTTTATGAGTTGCACGACATTCTCTACATGTGGTGTGTGCGGGAACATATCTACAGGTTGAACTTGAGCAACTTTATACATGGAGTCTAACAGGGCCAGGTCGCGTGCCTGGGTAGCAGGATTACAACTTACATAGACGATTCTGCCTGGTGCGGCATTTATAATGACCTTCACGACATCGGGATGCATACCGGCGCGGGGGGGGTCGGTAATGATTACATCTGGCCGGCCATGTTGCCGGATGAAGTCGTCTGTAAGTATATCTTTCATATCGCCGGCATAGAAAAGGGTATTATTGATACCATTTAAGCGGCTGTTTTCCTTTGCATCTTCAATGGCTTCAGGCACATATTCGATTCCAATAACCTTTTTTGCCTTGTGGGCAACAAAGTTTGCAATGGTGCCAGTCCCCGTATACAGGTCGTAGACAAGCTCGTTTCCCGACAGTTCTGCGAAATGGCGGGCAATGCAATATAGATGGTATGCCTGATCGGTATTGGTCTGGTAGAAACTCTTGGGGCCAACCTTGAATCTCAGGCTTTCCATCGTTTCATAGATATAGTCTGTACCTTTGAAAGTTATCAGTTCTTGATCATTGATAGTGTCGTTTCCTTTTTGATTATTAACATAAATCAGAGAGCTGATCTGGGGAAACTTATCTGAAATATGATTTAGTAGTTCTTTGGCCTTTTCCTCGTCGCCTTCCTCATCGTAGTGGAATTGTACTATGAGCATCCATTCTCCGGTATTTGAATTACGGAATATCAAATCACGGAGAAGCCCGTGCTGTTCTCGGATGTTATAGAAAGTCATATCGGTTTTCCGGGCATACTCAAAGATTTCATTACGCACCAGATTATGGAAGTCGTCCATTAGCCAACACTTTTCAATGGGGTAGACTTTGTCGAACGCACCTGTGATATGCAAGCCTATTGCGCCATTTGCCAGGCCGGAGCTCTTTGGGAGCTCTTTTAGTTCTTCCTTTGTATACCAACGCTTCTCGCTGCACCCGTATTCCTGTTTGTTTCTGTATTCCTTGGTCTTTACGGAACCTAAAATCAAATCAAACTCTGGCAATTCAACCTTGCCGATTCTGCTCAATTGGTCATAGACTTGCTGCTGTTTGGCCTTTAATTGTTCTTCGTAAGGCAGATTCTGCCACTTACATCCTCCGCAGATTCCAAAATGTCGGCACATTGGAGTCTCACGGACATTGCTATATTTGATAAACTTAATGGCTTCAGCCTCGCAATAGTGATGTTTCTTTTTGGTTATCTGAAGGTCTACAATATCACCAGGAACTACGAATGGTATAAATATCACCATGTCCTCTATATGGGCAATACATTTGCCCTCGGCCGCGACAGCCTCAATCGTAACATTCTCCAACAAAGGAAGAGGTCTTTTCCGACTCATAAAACTTTGAATTTATATGCAAAGTTACAAAAATATTGTGAATTCACCTTGACAGTGTAAGTTTTTTAGGTGTATTATCGTAAACAATCTAAAATGCAAACTCGACCTTACAATTTTTCAATTGAATAATTTGTATATAAT
>CAUULA010000166.1:0-2869 GCA_963545855.1 uncultured Prevotella sp. | reverse complement strand
CTACACTCGACTAGTCGTCGGCAGCGTCAGATGTGTATAAGAGACAGAGTCAAGTCCATGGTTTAAATGAGGAGAAATTCTCTTCAGCCTCCTCTTCCTCTTCTTCGGGGAAATCCCAATCAACCGATGGCTTACTGGGGGCTGGGCCGACAACTCCCGGACTTGCCGGTATCATCAGTTTGTCCATGATTAAGCTTATCTGCTCCGTCATTGGCTTTATATAAAGTTTCTTTTCCATTGTCTTCTGCCTTTTTATTTATTTGATGACTATTTTCTTTCCTCGATGAATATAGATACCTGTCTGCTGCGGCTTGCCTACGACACGCTGACCATTCAGATTGTAATAAGCATCGTTATTGATGCCCTTAGGTTCGTCGGCGGATATGCTCGTAATGCCCGTTGTCTGATTACCGAAGTCGAATATCAGCTTAGCGCCGGCCGGCAACCCCTCTGTAGTCATATAAGCAGTGTGCACGGGGAAACTGCTGACGGGCGAGATAGTTGTATGGAAAAGACCGTCGCGCATCACATAAATAGGAGAGGTGGGTGAAGCTTCCACGCGCCTATCGGTTACGGTGATACCCGTCATGATGTTGTCCGTTATATGATAAGTCTGGTCGTCAGATTCGCCGATGGTATAATAGAAGTCAGCATCGGTCTTCTCTCGGTCGAGCACTTTTAACAGCACGCCCGTAGCAGCCGGCACATAACCGTATGAAGCATTACCCCCATGCTCGTCGATACTGGTCATATGCACATGATAGGCACTCGTGCCATAGTCGCCCTGACCTTTTATGATACGAGAACCGGCCGCGAAAGCAGCTATCTCCGTGTTGCCCTTTTCTGTCCGATAGTCGGCAAAGTCGGTATCAAACTCACGCGCGAAAGACTGATATTTATGATCGATCTTAAAATCCGTGGAACCGTCGCCCTTGATCTTGTAGTCCAGCGCGGCAGTATAGGCTGGCCATGCCGATTTGTAATCGGCAAGCTTGGATTTCTTCACATATATCTTCTGCGTGCAAGCACCCGTACCGGCTGTTCCCCTGAAGAACTCACTGAACTGCGCACCCAAACCGAAATAGTTACGCGACAGCTGTGTGGCGGGCGTGTTGCCTGTGAACACAATCTGGTTGATAGTAGTGCTTACGGGGCTGATGGTGTTCGTGGCGACATTACGCTGCGTCTTGGTAACGAATGCCATAGCGCCGATATAGTCTACATCGGCTTTCACCACCACTTCTTTCATATTGCCGTTGGCATTCTCGAAGGCGTAGTCGCCTATCAGGCCCACCTTGTAGGTTTTGGCAGCCGGAGCCCCCGTTTCTTTATAGCTCACTTGCTTGGGTACGATGAAAGTCTTTACATCGGCCGTGGTCGAGAGCAGATCCACCGTGTTTTCCGAGGTCGGTATATACTCATCGGTCGAACCGGAACCGGTTGTTCCCTCTGCTTTAACGGTGAACGAGGGCTTAAGCGTGAATTTGCTCCAGAACGGATCTGCCTTGTAGGCATCGAGGAGATTCCTGCGCACATATACCGTTACATGATCGGTCGCCTTGTCGGACGCTACCGTGCCGTCGTCGAAAGCCATGGTGTTTCTGCCCTGGTCTATCTTGCCGCTCGGTATAACCTGGTCGCACAGCAGCGTGAGCGTTTTCAGATTGCGGCAGAGGCCGAAGGCACGCTTACCAATGGTATTCACTTTGGCCGGTATCACCACATTGGTAAAGTTCTGGCCGCATTCATAGAAAGCAAAGTCCACGATCTTGGTAATAGAGGGCGGCAGCAGCGTGAAGTCGGTGCGGGCCTTGCCCGGAGGGAAGATGATCAGCTCGCTTTTATCCTTGCTCAACAAGATACCCTGCACACTGGAGTATTTCGGGTTAGCGGCATCTACATTAATATTTGCCAATTTTGAATCAAACTTGAATGCTTCGGGATGAATTTTCGTACAGACTGCCGGAATGTCAACACGCTCCAATACATTGCAGTTTTTGAAAGCATCTTTATCAATTGACTTCACACTTGCCGGTATCTTGAGGCTCTTGATTCCACTGTTGGAAAAAGCACCCTGATCGAAAGAAATCATCGCACTATTATCTTTAAAGGTAACTTTTTCCATTGAGGGAGTGTTGCCAAAGGCATTGGCACCGATAGCCGTCACAGAAGCAGGGAAGTTGAATTCTTTCAGCTTTGTCATGTCAGCAAAGGCATTAGTCTGAATAGTCTGTAAATTGCAACTTCCCAAGAAATTGAAGTTCGTTAGGTTGCCACAATTGACAAAAGCATTCGACAATATCGCCTTAAGTTGAGAACCGTCGGGAACGTTCACGGTTTCCAAGTTCGTACATCCACTAAATCCGTGGCCTAAATAAACCAATGATTTCGGCAGCGTTACCGTCTTAAGATCATAACACCACAGAAATTCCCTATTATTTAAAGCGGTGATATGGCAGGGTTCTTCAAAAGTGAGCGTTTTTATTTTTGTTTCTCGGAAAGCTTCGTAGCCAATGTAGGTAATTCTTGAGGGGATTGTCAGTTGTGTTATCTTTGCTAGCAAGAAAGCTTGCTTGCCTATTTGGGTTACAGTGTTAGGTAATGTGTATTCTCCCTCGCGCGCCATGGGATAAGCCAACAATTGGGTCTTGTCTTTATTAAACAAAATGCCGTTCACATCTGAGGAATAATTGGGGTTGCCGGGGTCTACCACAAACTTTTCAAGCCTCCAAAACATGGTAAATGCACCCTCTCCAATGGATGTTAGCGTCTTTGGGATGCGTATTTCTTTCAAATAATGGCACACAGACATGGCATATTCTCCCACAGACTCTACTTGATTGAAGTCTATCGATTTAAGATTTTTATT
>CAUULA010000165.1:0-2921 GCA_963545855.1 uncultured Prevotella sp. | reverse complement strand
TACACTCGACTAGTCGTCGGCAGCGTCAGATGTGTATAAGAGACAGCTCCCACCCAGCCGATGGAATAACGGCGGCAAAAAGGCTTTTCAGAGACCTTGTGAGAAATCGTAAGTGAATAAATATTCATCTGCGGTTTCCCGCCTTACCGATATTCGCCTTCGTCCGGTGAAGGTGAGAAACGAAAATCGATTACGGGGCGTTTAAGGGGCATCTGCGGCGATGCCGGTTTTTCGAAAATTCTCGTTAATGCCACTTTTGGGGTCTCCAGCCTGGCAAAAGGCGGCAAACCTCCCCACGGACAACGGCCAAAAGGACTGCTAAAGGCCGTCTCCGACCCTCCTTTTAACGGCTTCCTGCCCTCCCGGAGGCCGCTGTCGGCAAAAAGGAAGACCGAAAATGAATATTATGCGGTTTCCCGGCAGGAAACTGCATAATCATGAGGAGCGATTCGACCGGCAGGTTACAAATCGTAACCTTGCCGCTATTCCAGGGGCACGAGCCCCTCGATATACTTGCAGAGGATGGCTATGCCCTTCGCGTTCTCTCCCCCCTGGGGGATGATGAGGTCGGCATAGCGCTTGGTGGGCTCGATGAACTGCTCGTGCATGGGCTTCAGCACCTTCAGGTAACGGTCTACTACCATCGACACCGTGCGCCCCCGGTCGATGGTGTCGCGCTGTATGTTGCGGATGAGCCGCTCGTCGGAGTCGCAGTCCACGAAGATCTTCAGGTCCATCATCTCACGCAGCCGCTTGTTGATAAGCGTCATGATGCCCTCGATGATGATGACGGGCTTCGGCTCCACATGCACGGTCTCGGGCAGGCGGTTGCTCAGGATGTAGGAGTAAGTGGGCTGCTCTATGGCACGCCCCTGCCGCAGTTCGTTGACATCCCTGATGAGCAGTTTCCAGTCGAAGGCGTCGGGATGGTCGAAGTTGATGGCCTTCCGCTCCTCGTCGGTCATGCCCGTCGTGTCGTTGTAATAGGAGTCGAGGGGCACCACCGCCACATAATGGGGCGGCAGGGCCTCGACGATTTTCCTCACCACGGTGGTCTTTCCGCTTCCCGTACCCCCCGCGATGCCGATGATGGTGATATTGTCGTTTATGGCGTTCATAGCTATTGTGCTTATCGGCCCTGCCGGCCGCTCATTCCGAGGCGGCATCCAGCAGGCCTATTTCATTAAACATTTTCTGATAATACGCGGCCTTGCGCTCCAGCGCCATCGGATAGGCGCGCGAGCTGCTGGGCATGCGATAGAGGCGGAGACGGCGCCCCTCGAAGCCGAACTCCGCGAAACCGCCCATGGCCAGATGTTTCACATCGATGGCGAAGTGCTCCGTGAACACCCTCGTGGCCAGCTGTCCCGCCGTGAGCACGGCCCTGCACCCGGGCAGGGCACGGAGCATGGCGTCGAGGTCGGCGGGCTCCACGATCTCGAGGTCTTTGTCGGAGGCGGTGCCCTTGGTGCGCCGGATGCGCAGGGCGGTGTCGGAGAGGGCCACGCCTTTCCGCGCAAGGAAAGCCTTCAGGTCGTCGAGCCGGAAAGTCTTGTGCGCCTCGTCGACGAAATGAAGCCTGTCGGCAAAGAACAGGCAGCCGAAGATGCGCCACATGTCGTTGATGAAGTTCGGGTAATACCACGACATGCTCCACCGCCTGGGAGCCGGCGGAAAGGTGCCGAGCATCAGCAACTTGGCGTCGCGGGGCAGGAAAGGCTCGAAAGGATGAGTCTCTATGGCGGGGGCGGACACTCCTGCCGCCTCCGGCACGGAAAGGGGTTTTGTTTCCGGTTTCATATCGCTCAATGCCATGGATGCGCCTGGACTCCCTTAAGCCCTCCCACGGGGAGAGCAATGGGGAATGGCTACTTCTGTTCCTTCACTAAATAGACCACTACCGGAAGGTGGTCGGAATAGCCGTCGAGCCACACGCCGCCGGCCGTGGTACGCTTGGGCGAGCCCTTATACTTGCCCTCGGTCTGCAGCAGATAGTCGCGCAGGAATATTTGGTTTTTCCAGAATTTCAGGCTCGAGAAGTCTTTCTCGCCCTTCCGGTTCAGCAGGTTGGGAGAGAGCACGATCTGGTCGAAGAGGTTCCACGAGCCGCCGTACATCAAGGTTCCCTTGCCCTCCTTTGCCAGAATGTTGTACCAGGGATTATACATGTCGCCGGGGCCCACCTCGCCGATCTCGGCCTTCGCACCGAGATACTCATGCATGCTCTTGTTCGTGGGGTCGTCGTTCATGTCCCCCATCACGAGAATCTTCCGGGCGGGATTCTCTGCCAAGAGATTGTCCTTGATGACCTTGACCTGACGGGCAGCCGACTCACGATAGAAGCCGGTGCTGAAACGGCTCGGCCAGTGGCACACGATGACGGCCACATCGTCGCCGCCCATCTTGCCCTTGACGGTGAGAAAGCCGCGGGTAAAGTACGCGCTGTCCTTTTCCTGTTCCTGAACATAGGGATAAAGTTTTACATTTTCGGGCGTGAAGAGCGCGGGGTTATAGAGCAGCGCACAGTCGACGCCGCGCCGGTCGGGTCCCTCGATGTGGCAGAACTGCATGCCGCGGGCCTTCAGGGGCTCCTGGCTGATCAGGTCGTTGAGCGCACGCGCGTTCTCCACCTCGCTCAGCCCGATGAACGCGCAGCCCACATTGGGCAGCACATCCGTGCCCATCTCCGAGAGCACGCGTGCCATGTTGCGCAGCTTATGGGAATACTTGAGCCCGTCCCACTTATAGCTGCCCGTGGGCAGGAACTCATAGTCGTTCTTTCCCGCATCATGACAAGTGTCGAAAAGGTTCTCCTGATTATAGAAACCGACGGCATAGACCGAGAACTTCTTCTGCGAGGAAGCCGACAGGCAGATTACCGTCAGGAGTGTGAATAGTAACAGATGTTTTTTCATATATCG
>CAUULA010000164.1:0-3041 GCA_963545855.1 uncultured Prevotella sp. | reverse complement strand
GTATTAAAAAAGGCCTTTATTTAAAGAATTCTAATTAAATTTGCAGACAAAATTCTGTGAAGCGTGGTTTCGTCGATGCAGGGAATGCTTTTTTCTTGCAGTAGCGGAGTGCCTCCTTCACGGTAATGTCGGTTTTAAGAAAAAGAGCGTAAATGAGATTCAAATTCATTGCATTTGCTGTGTCGTTTTCAGCAATATTCCTGTTCTCCTCCTGTCTGAGCGACAGCACGGGCGACATCGTCTATTATGACGACTGTGCCCTGACGGCCTTCTCCGTGGGGACCCTGAAGATAATCAAGGACACCGTTTCCTCGAAGGGAGAAGACAGCACCTATACCACCAAGCTGGACTGCAGCCGCTATGCGTTCACCATCGATCAGGAGAAAGGGCTGGTCTATAACCTCGACTCGCTGCCCCGGGGCATCGACGCGACAAAGGTGCTGGTTACCACCGTGGCGAAGAACGGCGGCTCCGTGGTCATCAAGAGCTTAAAGAGCGACACGCTGTCTTACTATAGCAGTACCGACTCCATCGACCTCTCTCAGCCCCGCCGCTTCATCGTGCGCAGCCTGAGGGGCGACTCCAACCGCGACTACACCGTTACCCTGAATGTGCACAAGCAGAAGGCGGAGGAAGTGCAATGGAACTCCTCGCCTGTCAGCAACGGCGACTTAGCCTCGTTGAAGGCCATGAAAGGCGTGGTTTGCGGCGGCAAGGTCTATGTCTTCGGCCACGACGGTGCGAAGGCGAGGATATTCGCCGCCTCGGAGAGCAATGCCGCGGCATGGAGCGAGATCACTCCCGGCACGGCCTTGAGCATGGACGCCTATAAGAGCGTAGCCGCCTATGCCGGCAGACTTTATGTCTACAGCAACGGCGCGCTGCTGGCTTCTGCCGACGCGGAGACCTGGACGCAGGTGGCCACTCCTGCCCTGAAGCTCTTGCTCGGAGCAAGCGAGGCCCGTCTCTATGGGCTTACGGCCGACAATCAGCTGATGAACAGCAGGGACGGCGGTGCCACATGGACGGCCGACGAGTTGGACTCTGATGCCGGGCTGCTCCCTGCCGACAACCTCAACTTCATCACCCTGCCCCTCGCAGGCAATGCTGCCGGCTGCCGCATCGTGCTTGTAGGCACCACGGCTACCGAGGCCCGGGTGTGGGGAAAGATAGAGGAAAACGACCCCAATGCGCAAAATCAGCCTTGGGCTTACTATAATGTCTCCTCGGGAAACAAATATAAGGTTCCCAACCTGAACGGCTTGACGGCCGTCGGTTACGACGACGGCGTCTTGGCAATAGGGGGAAGTGCTGTCGGTGCGGCAAGCTCCACTCCGTTTGGCGGCTTCTATAGGAGCAGGGACGCGGGCATCACCTGGAAGCTTGATGCCAACTACTACTTCCCGAAAGGATTCTCCGCGCCGGGCGAAGTGTTCACAATGGTGAAAGACAGCAAGAACTATCTGTGGATTGTCTGCGGCGGCACGGGTCAGGTGTGGCATGGAGCCAAGAACCGTATGGTCTGGGATACCGCCAAGCGTTACTTCACCGAATAGCATGAAATGCGGGAGATAGTCGCCATAACTCTGCTTCTGGCCTCGTCGCTTGCCATGCGTGCGCAGAGCGATCCGGAGTATCTGATGGAAATCGGAGCAGGAGTGGGCATGGTCTCCTATGAGGGCGACTTCAACAACAGCGTCCTGAGGAATATGCAGCCCATGGGCTCCGTGGTGCTTCGCAGAAACTTCAATCCCCACACGGGACTGCGCCTTGCGGGCTCTTTCGGTAAGCTGAAGGGCAGCTCGGGGGATGCGGAGACATTCTATCCCGACTATCAGGCTGCGCCGTATGAGTTCAACCACTCGCTCGCGGATGTCAGCCTGGTCTACGAATACAATTTCTGGCCTTATGGAACAGGCCGTGATTACCGTGGCGCAAAGCGTTTCACGCCCGTTGTCTTCGGTGGACTGGGAGCTACCTATGTGTCGGGAGGCGGCAAGAATGTGTTTACGGCCAATGTGCCTCTCGGCCTTGGCGTGAGATATAAGATGGGTGAACGCCTGAATCTGGGCGTGGAATGGGCCGTCCACTTCAGCCTGAGCGACAAGCTCGACGGAGCAAAGGACCCCTACTATGTAAGGAGCAAGGGAGCATTCAAGAACACCGACTGCTACTCGGCCCTGCAAGTTACGCTCACCTATAGCTTTATGGCAAAGTGTCGAACCTGTAACAACGACGACTAATGGCAGCAGAACTCGATGCGACGCGCGTTCCCGGGCACATCGCCATCATCATGGATGGCAATGGGCGATGGGCGGCCGAGCGGGGCAAACCCCGCAGTTTCGGCCATCAGGCAGGGGTGGATGCCGTGCGGAAGATTACTTCCGAGTGCATCCGCCTCGGCGTGAGGTTCCTCACGCTCTATACCTTTTCCACGGAAAACTGGAGTCGTCCGGCCGACGAGATATCAGCCCTTATGGGACTGGTGCTTACCTCTCTGGAAGATGAAATCTTCATGAAGAATAATGTGAGGTTTCGAGTCATCGGCGACATTGCTCGCCTTCCGCTGAATGTACAGGACAAGCTCGGCCAGACCATGGAGCGTACGGCGCAGAACGATGCGATGACCATGGTGGTGGCTCTCAGCTACTCGTCGCGCTGGGAAATCATCGAGGCGATGAAGCGGACGGTATTCCGTGCTTTGGCTGACGGCCACGCGACCCTTGTCGGGCGCTCGCCGGAGGCTGTCTATGCCGACTTGAAGGCACGGCTTACCGAGGAAAACTTCGAAAAGAACCTTGAGACCTCGTTCATGCCCGACCCTGACTTGCTCATCCGCACGGGTGGCGAGGTGCGTCTGTCGAACTACCTGTTGTGGCAGTGTGCCTATACAGAACTGTATTTCTGCGACACTTACTGGCCTGACTTCGGGGAGGAAGACCTCCATAAGGCCATCCGGAGCTACCAGAACCGCCAACGGCGATACGGTAAGACGGAAGCTCAAATAGAAAAAGAAAATAATTCCAAATAATGAATAAAAT
>CAUULA010000163.1:0-3057 GCA_963545855.1 uncultured Prevotella sp. | reverse complement strand
ACACTCGACTAGTCGTCGGCAGCGTCAGATGTGTATAAGAGACAGGTATTAGGGGTAAGAAATAATCAGACTGTTCAGTCTTGTAGATTTCTTCTCATGTGAATGACGAGTTTCTCTACTAAATTTATGTATTCCCTTTTAGTTGACTGTCCAAGTGATTATGTTCAACTTACCCTTGTAAATTATACTTTCATTTAAAGCGATTTAATAATCCTCCGCAAGTGATTTGTAGAGGATTATTTTTTATATACCCCATTCATAGACAAGAAGACTCAATAACTTAAACGCTTAACTAACAAAAAGAGTAAGACCTCCTATTCAGGAGGCCTTACTTGTCAAATCCGCTCATTCTGTCTGAGAGAAATCAGAAAGAGGCTTACTCATCTATCGGCTCTGCGTCATCAAAACTTACAAAAGGAGCCAGGTCATCAGGAGACTTTCTTTCAGAAAGATCGCCCTCGTTATCAGTTCCTGTTGTCAAGGTACTATCACTCTTGATTTCCCCACTCTTCCTTGCCCACTCGGCACGGCTTTCTTCTTCAACCGTAGCCTCAAGTTCTGAACTCATGACTTTGCAGACACTTGCAATTACATCATTCTTCTTAGCGAGGTTGATGAGCCGGACCCCTTGGGTATTCCTTCCCATTACACGAACATCGGCAACGGCAAGGCGGATCGCGATGCCGCTCTTGTTGATAATCATCAGATCATTTTCGTCCGTAACAATCTTAATGGCAACGAGTCCTCCCGTCTTCTCCGTAACATTCAAGGTGCGCACGCCCTTCGAACCGCGGTGAGTCTTTCGATACTCAACCACCTGTGATCGCTTGCCATATCCTTCTTCGCTCACCACCATCACGGTTTCTTCATCCGGCTTGTTGACAACAATCATGCCAATCACGGCATCGTCGGCGCCGTCAAGGGTCATTCCCTTAACACCGGTAGCGGTACGCCCCATCGTGCGCACTTCCGTTTCGTCAAAGCGGCATGCACGACCGTGCTTGTCTGCAAGAATCAACTCGTTCTCTCCATTGGTCAGACGAACATCTACCACTTCATCACCCTCAGCAATGTTGATGGCTATCACGCCTTTAGAGCGCGGGTTGGAATAAGCCTTTAAGGAAGTTTTCTTAACCGTTCCGTTCTTTGTCGCAAATACAACATAATGACTGTTGACGAATTCCTCGTCTTCCAAACCGCGGCCACGAAGGCGAAGGAATGCGTTTACTGCATCGTCGGCCTCTATATTCAGCAAGTTTTGAATAGCACGCCCCTTAGAAGTCTTGTCCCCCTCTGGTATATTATAGCACTTGAGCCAGTAGCAACGCCCCTTCTTTGTGAAGAAGAGCAGCGTCTGATGCATCGTTGCGGGGTAGATATACTCTGTGAAGTCAGTATCCCGTGTATGGGCTCCTTTGCTCCCTACCCCCCCACGAGCCTGCTCTCGGAAGTCTGCCAAAGGCGTGCGCTTGATATAGCCCAGATGGCTGACCGTAATGACAACGGGGTCGTTCGGATAGAAATCCTCGGCATTAAACTCATGTTCGGCCGGAATGATCTCCGTCCGACGCGCATCGCCATATTTTTCCTTGACTTCAAGGAGCTCATCCTTCATCACCTTTTTGCAAAGTTCCGGATCATCGAGAATAGACTGCAGATAGACAATCTGGGCCTGCAACTCATCAAATTCCGCATGCAACTGATCCATGCGCAAGCCCGTAAGCTGTGAGAGACGCATGTCGACAATGGCTTTACTCTGCAAACTGTCAAGGTCAAAGCGTTGCTCAAGGTTCGTCTGAGCTTCTGCCGGAGTCTTGGAAGCACGGATAATATGTACCACCTCGTCGATATGATCGCAGGCAATAATCAATCCCTCAAGAATGTGGGCACGCTCCTGAGCCTTCCTCAAGTCAAACCTCGTACGGCGAATGGTTACATCATGGCGATGATCTACGAAATATTTGATACACTCCTGCAAGCTGAGCAAGCGCGGACGGCCCTTTACAAGGGCGATGCAGTTCACGGAGAACGAGCTCTGGAGTGCCGTCATCTTGAAAAGCTTGTTCAATATCACATTGGCGTTGGCATCTCTCTTCACATCGACAACTATACGCATGCCCTGTCGGCCGGTCTCGTCGTTGACATTGGAGATACCGTCGAGCTTTCCTTCCTTTACCAAGTCGGCAATATACTCTATGAGCTGCTGTTTGTTCACGCCGTAAGGAATCTCTGTAACCACGATCTTGTCGTGGTTCTCTCCGGCCTCAATTTCAGCCTTGGCACGCATTACGATGCGGCCGCGACCTGTCTCATAAGCCTGACGGACGCCTTCCAGCCCATAGATATACGCCCCCGTGGGAAAATCGGGAGCAGGAATATACTCCATCAGCCCCTCTATATCAATCTCCGGATTATCAATATAAGCGCAGCAACCGTCGATTACCTCACCCAGATTATGCGTCGGAATATTGGTTGCCATGCCCACCGCAATACCATTGCCTCCGTTCACCAGCAGGTTAGGAATCTTCGTGGGCATTACGACAGGCTCCTGAAGCGTGTCGTCAAAGTTATTCATCATGTCGACGGTGTCCTTTTCCAGGTCGTCCATGATATGCTCACCCATACGGGAAAGGCGGCACTCCGTATAACGCATGGCTGCGGGAGAGTCGCCGTCGACGGAGCCGAAGTTGCCCTGTCCGTCGACAAGCTTGTAGCGCATATTCCAATCCTGTCCCATACGGACCAAGGCCCCGTATACCGAACTGTCGCCGTGAGGGTGATATTTACCCAGCACCTCGCCCACTACGCGGGCACACTTCTTATAGGGGCTGTTACTGGTGTTTCCGATTCCAAGCATTCCGTAGAGGATTCGGCGATGCACCGGCTTGAAACCATCACGAACATCCGGAAGGGCACGAGCCACGATTACCGACATACTATAGTCGATATAGGAGCTCTTCATCTCTTCCTCGATGTTAATCTTTTTGATCCTGTCCTGATCAATTGTCAGACTGTCTCTTATACACATCTCCGAGCCCACGAGACTCGACGTCATCT
>CAUULA010000162.1:0-3098 GCA_963545855.1 uncultured Prevotella sp. | reverse complement strand
AGAAAACAGGGCTGTTGTCCCGCAAGCGCAGGAATTCCTTCAGATTGCGTATGTGCTCACCGATGTCGATGACCTCGTAACGATCGTCGCCCTTCACCTGCGCTTCCATGAAGACACAATCGGGACAAGTCTTCATGCCATAAATCTTAATCATACTTGCTGTGGTATTAATGATGGTTGCAGATTTTAGTCGTGTCGACGGTGAACCCGTCCTGCCGTGAAGGCGTGAACTTGCCCCGAGCCTCAAGGAATTCCACAAGTTGCCCGGCCGTCATATCCTCTGCAGAACAGGTGTAGAAACGCTCCTCCGCACCGAATTCCGCAATAATCGCCCTGACGAGTTCCTCTCGTGTGGCATAGCTGTTACCCTCCATCATCTGGAGCACTTCATGTCCGTGTATCATATACCTTATTCTATTATTCTCGCCGCAAAGTTACTCAATTCCCATCCTACCGAGGTCGATTCCGATGGGTTGCCCCGAGTTTTTAACTTTATTTATTGCTTCCGGACCTTGTGCCGCCTCAAAAAGTGTAAGGCCCTTAAAAAACAATTGTAACCAACGGCCGGCTTCGACTCGAACCATCGCCATTCATCCGCCCGGCAATCACGGCCGGGACTCCCGTCAGCTTTCCCTTTGCCTATTCAGGAGAGGGTTCTGCCGCCATGCCCACTTCCTGCTCTTCCTCTATTCGTGCGTAGGAATGATCTTGCAGGAAGATGTGGTTGAGCGTGAAGGCCAGCGAGCGCAAGGTCTCCTCGCGCACCTTAGGCTTCAGCTCGCATTCCCACACCGTGATGCAATGCCATCCCATTGCTGCCAGTTGCTTCTGTTCCTCAATGTCGCGCTCCCTGTTACGCATGATTTTGTTGATCCAGAATTCTCGGTTTGTATGCGGAATCTTGCAACAGAGGGAACTCTCGATACCCTTCTTGCTGACCTCAGCCACCACACGCACCTGATGACCATGCCAGAAACAGCCGTTCACGAAAATGCAAGTGCGATACTTCCGGAGCACCAGATCCGGATGCCCGGGCAGGCGCGGACTATTCAGCCGATAGCGGAACCCCTGTGCCCAGAGATACCCGCGCACCAACAGTTCGGGCTTTGTGCCCTTGCTCTTGATAGCCGCCATATTGGCGTGTCGCTGCATCTTGAAAAGACTGTCCATGCGGCAAAGATATAAACTTTAATCCGGAAAATCAATAGAAAGAGCCGGGAATCAAAAGCATTAGGCTGATATTCATATTTTTAACATGTTAAAATCCTTTAATTGAAATGGGTCAATAACTATTTTTTAATATCTTTGTATTGCTATCAGAAACCGGTGGAAACCTGACAAGAACAGAAACTAAACGCCTATTAACCGTGGAACGGACAGAGGAATTAATCATCCAGCAACTCGTGAAGGGTAATGAGAAGGCATACAGGCATCTGTATGAAAAACATTATGCCGTACTCTGCCATATAGCCAACCAGTATGTAAAAGACGATTTTCTGGCAGAAACCATAGTCAACGATGTTATCTTTCACCTTTGGGAGGTCCGTGCCAGCATCCAGATTACGACCTCGCTGCGCAGTTATCTGGCACAGAGCGTCAGGCACAGATGTCTCGACTACTTGAAATCACAGCAATTCCAGAAGGAAATGGTCTCCGGGAGACTCGGAGTTTCCCGCTTGCCCGTCGTTCAATATATTAACCATGACGACTATCCGCTGGGCAAACTTCTGGAAAAAGAGCTTGAAGAGCAGATTATGAGTGCCATCGAGCGTCTGCCGGACAAATGCAGGAAAGTGTTCCGACTCAGCCGATTTGAAGGCAAGAAGGATGAAGAAATAGCCGCCGAGCTTGGCATTTCCATCAATACCGTAAAGTATCACATCAAACATGCACTCACTCTTCTGCGCACTGACTTACAGAAATACCTTCTGATATTATTCCTTACACTTATTCAAAACTAAGAAAAAACAAACTCCTGCGACTACCCCAAGGAGTTTTTTTTTCGTCATACAAAAAGAAACCTAATATGGAAGAGACGATAAAACATATTGACGACTTGATTATTCAACTGCTTTGCGGCGAGCTGAATCATGAAGGGCAGGAAGAACTTCGTAACTGGATTGCGATTTCCGACGAGAACAAAAACTATGTTCAGACCCAAGAGGAAATCTGGTTTTCGTCCGTAAACAAAGAGGAACTTGCAAGATATGATGCCTCCAAAGCATTTGAATCCTTCCTCAGCCACATCGCTGAAACCGGGGCTGACAAGCAGAAAAAACCTTCCAGCAGGATTCGCCGTCTGCTCCGCTATGCGGCAATGATTGCAATTGTCGCCTTGATTTCAATCTTTGCATACCAACACGGACAAAGACAGCTGAGCGAAGCATTTGCCGAAATCGTAATTGAGCCCGCCCCCGGCTCAAGGACGAAGACCATATTGCCCGACGGAACATCCGTATGGCTCAACTCCGGCTCAAAGCTCACTTACTCACAGGGATTCGGCCTGAAAGACAGACAGGTATCTTTGAAGGGAGAAGGATTCTTCGAAGTTACCAAGAACAAGGACCTCCCGTTTTCGGTCAAGTCGAGAATCCTGCAAGTAAATGTATTGGGAACCAAGTTTAACTTCCGCGACTATCCCGAAGACCCCGAAGCCGAGGTGGTCTTGTCGGAAGGCTTCGTATCACTGAAAAGCCTGATGAGAAACAATCATGAATCCCAAACCTTGATTCCCGGGCAACGGGCTGTGCTCAACAAGAAGACTGGAAAAATTGAAGTTGACGAATACGAAGCCGGAAAATCACGCATGTGGACTCAGGGTTTCCTGATCCTGGACGGGGAGTCCATTTACAGCATAGCCAAGAAACTGGAAAGATCCTATGGCGTGAAAGTTACGGTCTCTTCGAAGACGCTTGAACAATTCCATTTCTATGGCGACTTTATCCGGCAAGAACAATCACTCACCGATGTTCTGGAGGCTCTCGCAGGAACGGGAAAACTCCATTACAGGATAAACGGGAAGAATGTAATCCTATACTGAATCTATTAATAACTCTATCATTATGTTAATCTTAAAAACCGCAGATATGAAGCTAATA
>CAUULA010000161.1:0-3120 GCA_963545855.1 uncultured Prevotella sp. | reverse complement strand
ACACTCGACTAGTCGTCGGCAGCGTCAGATGTGTATAAGAGACAGATCTTGTCGAACGCACCGGCAAGTGTCAAGCCCATAGGGCGCATCTTGACACGGTAGGGAGTCTTGTCGCCACGGCTTTCGAGATAAACGCCGAATTCACCGGCACCGCCTTCCACGGAAAACCACCACTGTCCTTCCGGAAGCTTGATAATAGGCTTCTGCTTGATGTAGTATTCTCCCTCTGGGATATTATCAATGAGTTGCTCTATAATATCAAGACTCTGATAGATCTCATGGATGTGAACCATATAACGATCCATGGAATCGCAGTTCTCGGCTACGATTTCTTTCCACTCTACCTTATCATACATGGCATAAGGATGATTCTTACGAACATCGTTGTGCCACCCTGAAGCGCGCCCCGCAGGACCTGTAACACCATAATTGATGCAGTCTTTCATGCTCATGGGGGCAACGCCTTCAAGACGCTGGTGGGTGATGACATTATCACCGAACACATCCAGATATTCCTGAATCATCGGCCGCAGATACTTGCAGAGAGCTTTCGTGTTTTCTACGAAGTTTGGATCTATATCGTCCTGAAGGCCGCCGATGCGATAATAGTTCTGAATCAAGCGACCGCCGGTAGTCTCCTCCATGACATTCAAGACATGCTCACGGTCGCGCATGCAATAAAGGAATGCGGTCAGGGCGCTCAGGTCCTGGGCACAAGTCCCCAAGAACAACAAGTGGTTGTCAATACGCTGAAGCTCGTCCATAATGGTTCGGATATACTTGATACGGTCGCTCAGCTCCACACCGAGAGCCTCCTCTATCACGCCGACAAGGGCATGACGATGATGCATGGCACACAGATAGTTAAGACGATCGGTTAAAGCAAGTGTCTGGGGATAGGTCATATCCTCCATCATTTTTTCCATTCCCCGATGGATATAGCCGAGATGAGGATAGACATGCTTGATAGTTTCGCCGTCCACAATCGTCTGCAAGCGAAGCACCCCATGAGTTGAAGGATGGTTGGGACCGAAGTTTATCACGAAATCGTCATCGTCAAAAAGGCGATGACGGGTTTCCACAAGTTTCCCGTCTTCTGTCAGATTCCACTCTGATGTCCAATCAGATTCCGGCTCGTCGGTCGTTGGAAACCTATTGGCCTCGGCACTCATGTCAAAATCCTTGCGAAGGGGATAGCTTTCAAAATCACTACGCATGAACAAACGGCGCATATCCGGATGTCCCAAGAACTTGATTCCGAGGAAATCGAAAACCTCACGCTCGAGCAGATCGGCATCATGCCACAATTTGATAACAGAAGGGATTACATGGTCTTCTCCCACTCTCTTGGCCAGTTGCTTGACCGATATACGCTCATGATTCTCCGTATTCTCAAGAATGTAGATACATCCCAATCCTTCTTCAGGACCAAAGTCTTCACCTATGATCGTAACAAGGTAATCGAAATACTCTTCATTCTTCAGCCTCTCCATTGCGCTGGAAAAGTTGTCAAATCCGAATTCTTTATTTTCTAATTTCATAATTTCTGCTTACCTTGGTTGATTATTATTGGGGTCAGTTATTTCCGATGCTGCGGACGACTCTGAAGTCTCCGGCACCCGGGATGCCTCTACGGGGACGGCAGCGGGCATGACAGCCTTCTCCTGCAACTCATCGAGCTCTTGCCCGAGAGCCTCAAGCTCCTCCTTGGCAGGAGCACCAGCTACGATGATAGGCTTCGACTTGCCGATCTTGGAAGCGCTCAGGTTTCCATTACTGATGCCATGAAGCCCTCCGAGTTGCATGCTCTCTTCCCTCTCTGCCTTGGTCATCTTGTGGTTTGCACCACCAAAGAATTTCTCCACCTTAATCTTGCGTTGCAACTGCATCATGCCATAAAGGATAGCCTCCGGACGAGGAGGGCAGCCCGGAATGTAGACATCCACGGGAACAAGCTCATCGATACCGCGAACCACACAATAGCTCTTTTTGAAGGGACCGCCCGAGATGGTACAACCACCTACGGCCACGACATATTTCGGCTCGGCCATTTCGTCGTACAAGCGCTTGAATACCGGTGCCATTTTATTGGTAATTGTACCAGCACACATAATCAAATCGGCCTGACGGGGAGAGTTTCTGGTTACCTCGAAACCGAAGCGTGAGAAATCGTAACGGGCACAGCCTACGGCCATGAACTCGATTCCGCAGCAAGAAGTACCAAATGTCAACGACCAAGGGGAGTTAGAGCGCCCCCAGTTGATAGCCGCATCGAGCGACCCAAGGATCACATTCGCACCACCGTCATTCAGCTCTTGCGCAATTTGCTCAAGAGTGTCGTTGTCCTTGAATTCCTCGAAAGGAATACTCTTGATAGAGGCTCTTTTTCTTACTTCCATTCCAAAGCTCCTTTCCGCCAGGCATAAGCCAAGCCAAACACTAATACCAACAGGAAGAATCCGATGCTAACAAGAGCCATCGTTCCAAACTGCTTCACGACAACTGCCCATGGATACAGGAACACGGTCTCGATGTCGAACATCAGGAAAAGGATGGCAAAGAGATAGTAGCCCACATGCACCGGCAGCCACGAACTGCCACGCGTAGGGATACCACACTCGAATGCTTCACCTTTTACCGGATTGTAAGACCGAGGACCGATGAGCTTGGCGATGACATAAGCCGCCACTACCAAGGTTACAGCCGTCAGCAAAACGGTAATCAACAAAGTGAAATTCATAAAAAATTATATAAGTTATTAATTATATTCTTATAACTTTCGTTCGTCTTCAAGGCTACGAAAAAAGTATTTTGCCATATTCAGTTTGCAAAATTACTATTTTTTTTCGAAATAAAGAATAGATTATGTATTTTTTTCTCATATTAATTATCGCATGCGCGATTTTCTCTTTCCTGCCCCGAGGACATCCGAGGATATATCGTCCCAACAAGCAGGTGCAGCCCCAAAAGCACATTTTGCTTCATCTTGAATGATTTCAAATCAACCTTATTGCCAATTTAAATTTGCACTCGTTTACATTTTATTTTTGCATTTTTTCAAATTTTACTTGCATATCTAAAATACATTGCTTATCTTTACACCGAACTAAGAAATAATTG
>CAUULA010000160.1:0-3169 GCA_963545855.1 uncultured Prevotella sp. | reverse complement strand
GGCTATACCCGTGTCATAAAGCTTGGCACCCGTCAGGGTGATGCTGCAGAGATTGCTTTCATCGAGTTGGTAGACTTCGATGAGAACATGGCTAAGGCTCCTAAGGCCGAGAAGAAGACTCGCCGTAGTCGCCGTTCCACCAAGAAGGCAGAGGAGGCCCCTAAGGCAGAAGAAGCACAGGCGGAATAATCCGGGTTCTTCGATCCATGCAATCATAGAGCGTCTTCCTTTTCCGGGGAAGGCGCTTTTTCTTGGCTTTCCGGAGATATGATTTAGGGAAATCCCTATCTTGATTTAGGGAGAAAGGCCTCGCTTTGTCATCTATTCAGACTATCTTTGTAAACAGATTAATAGTTCGGACATGAAAACGAAGAAAGGAATAATCATGGCAATGGGTGTAACGCTGCTGGTAAGCAGTTGCGGCACCTATGCCGGCACCGGCGCCTATGTAGGCGCGGGGCTGGGTTCGATTCTCGGTAGCGCGATCGGAGGTCTTAGCGATGGCCCCCGCGGGGCAGACTTGGGCACGATTGTCGGTATGGCGGGAGGTGCCGTGGTGGGAGGCGCCATCGGTAATGCGCAGGACCAGAAGCGTCAGGCCGACCTGGACCAGTATCGGCATGACAAGACAGAGCGGGCAGCAGCCCGTGCTGCCAGACAGCAGCAGGGTGCGGTTGAGCCGTATGCGGCTCCGGAGTCCGACCCTGTCTATGGCAGTGGGTTCGACGAGTCGAACAGCGGCGACGACCGCATCTATGATTTCTCCGGCAGCGACTATACCGGCGACTACACGGCTCAGCGGCCCGTGGCCACGGCTCCTGCTTCCTCAAGCGTTGAAGAGTTGAAGACGGGTTTCACCTATAGTCCCGATATTGAGGTTCGCAATGCCCGTTTTGTAGACGACAATGAAGACAACGCTATCTCACGCGGCGAGCTCTGCAAGGTGATCTTCGAGATTGTCAACAGGAGTTCTCGCACCCTCTACGATGTGCAACCTGTGGTTGTTGAGGCCGGGGGCAACAGGCATCTCCTTATCTCCCCGAGCGTCCATGTGGAGAAGATTGAGCCCGGCAAGGGCATTCGCTACACGGCTTTGGTGAAGGCCGACAACCGCTTGAAGAAAGGGAATGCAAAGATCTGCGTGTCGGTTTTGGAAGGCACGAATAAGATTATATCGAAGGTGAGTGAGTTTAACATCCCCACTTTAGGCAAGTAATTGTCTGGCATAAAACACATTTTTACGGGAGGCTGGGTCGCAGGACATGGCCTCTTTTTTATGCCTTTTCTCCCGAGACGGTGCCCGTCATCTTGCCGGGAGCCGCTTCCCGGTTGACAAAATCGGCGAGACTGAACGACGAAATCGCCGAAATTGTGCAACGAAATCGCCGATTCTGTCAACCGGGGAATCACTTAGCGGTTTAGGGAGGACAGACGGCTCGGTCCTTGTTGGTGATGAGCCATGAGGGCAGGAGTAGAGGCTTATTGATTTTTTTCTTGTTGCGGGATTCTTCTTTTACGGGATATTTTGTATCTTTGCCCTGTAGAAAGATCTAAAACCAAAGTTTATATGAAAAAGTTTTTCTCACTTACCGTTTTGCTCTTGAGCTTTTCCATGCTGGCCGTAGCTCAGGAAGTGGCTTTCAACTGGCCGTATAAGGTTGTAGACGGCACCATTGTTACGGAGACTCCTGCCCGTCCGGAAGGGCATCAGTCGGCCCTCGGGCTGACCTCGGAGAAGATGCCCGTGGTTCGCGTGGGCTTCGTGGGCTTGGGCATGCGCGGCCCTGATGCCGTCAGGCGATGGACTTATATCAATGGCACGGAGGTAAAGGCTCTCTGCGATCATGAGCGGGAGCGGGCCGAGAAGTGCAATGAGACTCTGAGGGGGGCGTCTTTTCCTGCCGCCGATGTATATTCCGGCGAGGACGGCTACAAGCAGCTCTGCGAGCGCAAGGACATAGACTTGGTCTACATTGCTACTGACTGGCTCCACCATTTCGTGGTGGCCAAGTATGCGCTTGAGCACGGCAAGCATGTGGCCATAGAAGTTCCTTCGGCCATGAGCCTTACGGAGATCTGGGAGCTCATCAACCTCTCCGAGAGCAAGCGGCTGCATTGCATGATGCTCGAGAACTGCTGTTACGACTTCTTCGAGCTCAACTCCCTGAACATGGCGCAGCACGGCGTGTTCGGCGAAGTGCTTTATGTGTCGGGGGCTTACCGCCACGACCTCTCCCCGTTCTGGGATGCCTATTGGAAGAAAGACGCGAATGACAAGCTCGGCTGGCGTCTCGACTACAACCGGAAATTCCGGGGAGATGTCTATGCCACGCACGGACTGGGGCCTATCGCCCAGGTTCTGGACATCCACAGGGGCGACCGCATGAAGACGCTCGTGGCCATGGACACCAAGTCGGTTAACGGCAAGGCGTGGGTAGAGAAGATGTCGGGGCAGCCCTGTGCCGACTTCGCCAACGGCGACCATACCACCACGCTCATCCGAACGGAACAGGGGAAGGTGATAGAGGTGCAGCACAATACAATGACTCCGCAGCCTTATAATCGCATGTATCAGCTTGTGGGCACGCGCGGGTTTGCCAACAAGTATCCCGTGGAGGGCTATGCCCTTTCGGGCAAGGAGATGAGGAATGCAGGCGTAACGCCTTCTGCCGACGATCTCTCGGGTCATTCTTACATGAAACCGGCAGACCGCAAGGCATTGGAGGCCAAGTATGAGAGCCCGCTTCTCAAGAAGTATGTCTCCGAAGCCAAGGAGGTGGGCGGACACGGCGGCATGGACTTTATCATGGACAGCCGGCTGGTCTATTGTCTGCAGCATGGTCTTCCGCTCGACATGGATGTCTACGACCTTGCGGAGTGGTGCTGCCTTGCGGAGCTGGGCAGCCTCTCGATGAACCATGGCAGTATGCCGGTGGAGGTGCCCGACTTCACCCGTGGCCATTGGAACGAGCAGAAGGCTTATCGGCATGCCTTTGCCACCCCGGAGGAAGAGGCTTCCGTAGACAAGGCGAGTGCTGAGTTTACTGCCCGGTTGAAGGCGAAAGGTGCCAAGTATTGGAAGAAACATGCCGATAGGAAATAATACTCATTATCCATAAATAGCGTGGGAGGGCGACAGCGAGGAAGCTGCCGCCCTCCTTTCCTGTAC
>CAUULA010000159.1:0-3177 GCA_963545855.1 uncultured Prevotella sp. | reverse complement strand
GGTGGGCTCGGTGTTGTTTATATTTGACAGCCCCAAGTCTGCAAGGAAAAGAAAACATATGTCAAATCCCGCAATCCCATCGTTTTCGTCATCCTCCTCACAGTAAACAGTAAGGCCGGGAGAATCATCTCCCGGCCCTACCCTATAGAATTGTTTCCAGAAAAGGTTATTCCTCGGGCAACATAATGACAGTAACCCCACCGTTATCCTTCAGGAATTCGGCCACGAAAGCGGAGATGCTCTCCGGCGTCTGGCGCTCGATGGCGGCCTTGCGAACCTCGTAGCTGGAATCGATGCCATACTTGCGCTGCATGCCGATGACGCCCTGCCAGAAGCTGTTGGTCTTCAGCGAGGTCTCCAGCTGCTTGAGCATGGCCTTCCGCACCTTCTCGAGGATCTCCCCATCGCAGGTCTTGGCCAATGCGGGGAGCTCTTCGTTCATAATCTTGATGGCGATGTCCTTCTTCTCTGGTTTCATCGGGCAGTAGCCTACAATCTGGTAAACATGGTAACCGTCGTCGGCCACCGACGCTCCCGCATACGCCCCGCAGGAGTATGCCGCGCTGGCATCCTCACGGATTTTCTTAAGGTATATCTGCGAGAGCACTTCTCCCGCGATGTCGGTTTTGATACCGCCCTCAACGGTATAAGGCATTTTCTCGTTATACCATACGAAATAGCTGTTGGCCTTGGGGGTCTCCATCTTGCGACGGAACTCGTTGACGGTCTTACCCTGATGCAGCTTGCCGATGCGGTGTCCCTTAACGATCTTGCCCTTGGTGGGCAATGCGCCGAGGTACTGGCATATCATCGGACGGATGGTGGCCTCGTCGTAATTGCCGATGATGGTGAACTCCCATCCCCGGGCTGAGGCCGTGCGCTCCTTGGCAATCTCGAGGATGCGGTCGTAGTTGACGCCTTTCAAGTCGTCGAGCTTCAGGCTCGCCATGCGCGGGTTGTGGTCGTAGAGCGTGGCGGTAAGCGAATCGGAAAGGGCTGCGTCCGGCTGCTTGTCGCGATTCTTCAAGGCAAGCTCCAACTGGTTCATCAAGTTGTCGAACGACTTCTGATCCTTGTTGATTTTGGTGAAGTAGAGATAAGTCATCTGGAGCATGGTCTCCACATCCTTCGGAGTGGACGAGCCGCCGATGCTCATCTTGCGTTCGCTCATGGAGAGGTCGGCATTCGCAATCTTTCCCGCAAGTGCCTTCTGGAGCTCGGTGCTTGAGAAATTGCCCAGACCACTGATGCCGATTACGCTGTTAAACACCTTCGTGTTAGAGAGGTCTTTGTCGCCATAGAGCGAGCTGCCGCCGTCGCCCTCACCTGAGAGGCGCACTTCGTCTTTCTTATAGTCGGTCTTCTTCAGCACCACCTTGATGCCGTTGGAGAGCGTAAGTTCCGTATAATCAAGCTTGTCGTTCTTCACCTCCTTTTTGATGGTTCCGGCCTTGGGCAGCTGTGCCATCAGGGGCTCGTCCTTCACATTGTCCACATAAGCCTCAACCTTTTCCGCACGGGCGCCCTGCAAGGCTCCAAGGAACTGAGCCTCCGTAGGATAGACGGCTCCGTCCTTTTCCGGATTGAAGTTGAGCACCACCAGATTGCTGTCGTTTGAGGGCAAAAGCTCTTTCATATATTCGTTGATTACCTGAACGGGAATCCTCGGCACGAGCTGCTTCATCAACGGATAGGTATACTCGATGCTGGGCATCGGCTCATTTTCCAGGAAATTGCTCAGGCACTGCGAGAAGAAAGTGTCGTTCTTGCGTTTGTCCTTATTGCTGTAAACCTTGTCAAGTCCGGAAAGATAGTCTTCCTGATAGCGCTGATACTCCGTAGGAGTGAAGCCGAACTCTGCCGCACGGCGAGCCTCTACAAACGCGCCCTTAAGTGCCTCGGGAACCTTTTCCGGGTCCTTCGGGGCTACGCCTAAGGTGAAGGCGTCCTTGGTCTTGGAGAAAAGATAGGTGCCGTCATCGGCGCTGGCACTCACGAACGGGCACTCCGGCTGCTGCGCCGTCTCCTTCATGCGATTGTTAAGCATCGACATGGCAGCCCCTTTCGTGTAGCCTTGTATCAGGTTAACGATCGTGTTCTTCAATGAATCTGGGAACACTTCGTGCTTGAACATAAGCTCGACAACAGCCTGACGCTGCTCCTTGTCCTTCTCCACGATGACGATGGGAACAGGTGTATCGGGCACTTCCACATCTACGACAGGAGCCGGATTCTCTGGATTCTTGATACTTCCGAAAAGCTTCTTGATCATGGCTTCCGTATGGTCTACATCCACATCACCGACGACAATGATGCCCTGATTGGTCGGATGATACCATTTCTCGTAATAATCGCGCAGCTCCTTGGGCTTGAAATTGTCAACGACGCTCATCAGTCCGATGGGCATACGCAGTCCATACTTGCTGCCCGGATAGAGTTTCGGCAGCGCGCGCTCGAACATTCGCTGGCTTGCGCTCGACCGCAGGCGCCACTCCTCATGGATAACGCCGCGCTCCTTGTCTATTTCCTTAGGATCGAGGGTCAGGCCGTCGGCCCAGTCGGAAAGGATGAGCAGGCAGGAATCGAGCGTGCCCTGACTGCCGGTGGGCACATTGCTGATATTATATACAGTCTGGTCAATACTGGTATAGGCATTCAGGTCGGATCCGAACTCTATGCCGTGAGCACGACACCACTCAATAACGCCATTGCCCTCAAAATGGGTCGTGCCGTTAAAGCACATGTGCTCCAGGAAGTGAGCCAAGCCGCGCTGGTTCTCTTCTTCCTGCAAAGAGCCTACTTTCTGGGCAATGTAGAAATTGGCACGATGCTCCGGCCAGTTGTTGTAACGAATGTAATAGGTAAGTCCATTAGGAAGCACGCCCTTCCGCACTGCCGTATCGGCAGGAATGGTCATGTCCATCTGTGCCCGGACAGAGCCGGCCACGAAGAGCAGAACTAATACCAAAAGGTCTCTTAGTTTCATGTTTACTATGATTTTGAATTAAACAATTTCTAATGGCAAAGGTATTAAAAAAACCTTGACTCACCTAATTATTTGATATTATTTTGCAAAAAAGCAAGATGTTTGGAATCAGAGGGCGGAGAGATGTTCAGACCACCCTCCTTCAGCTGTCTCTTATACACATCTGACGCTGCCGACGACTAGTCGAGTGT
>CAUULA010000158.1:0-3244 GCA_963545855.1 uncultured Prevotella sp. | reverse complement strand
TCTACACTCGACTAGTCGTCGGCAGCGTCAGATGTGTATAAGAGACAGCATAGTGCCAGATATCAGATAGTTATTCAAATGTTACATTCACACCTATATTAATTGTACGCTGCAAAGGATAGTTAAGAGCAGATCTTCCCTGTTCGGGATCCCACATCTTAAAGCGACTCCAACAGAAGACATTAGAGGCAGACAGATAGAAACGCAGACTATTCATGTGCCATTTCCGAGTCAAATCCTTGGGCAAAGTATAGCCAAGCTCTACTTGTTTCAACCGAAGGAAAGAACCGTCGCGCATCCACCATGTACTGGCAGGAGTATTATTCGTATTCTCATAAGTACTCAAACGAGGCCAGAAAGCATAGATATCACGATTGCTTTCGCTCCAGTGGCTATCTGCAATATCCTGCAGTAGCTGAGTCTGCCTGTAGAATGGAGCCAAGCCACCTTTCGCGTCATCGGTCTTTTCAGAATATCCACTCGCGTTAATCCAGAAAGATTCATTGGCTAAGCCTTGGAAGAAGACTGATGCGTCAAATCCCTTATATCCTGCCGAGAAGCCAAATCCATAAATGATTTCAGGAGAAGTGGGATTGCCTATCGGCACCATGTCGGCTGAATTGATGACGCCATCTCCGTTGACATCCGTATACTTGATATCGCCTCCCCCGTATTGAGAACCGAAGCCTGCCTGCGAAGGACTGTTGGCAGCCTCCTCGTCGTCAATGAACAATCGCTCGGCAATATATCCCCATTGCTGTTTGATGGAATATCCCGGATGCTGGCGATAATGCTCCTTGTAGACAGGCTCTTCATAAACTTTGTATTTGCTCGTTGCATAAGTAAAGTTTCCACGAGCCGATGTCCACAGGTTCTTATTCCATATTTGACGGTATTCCACCTGTACATCTACGCCATGAGCGGTAGCTTCGCCGATATTAGCTCCCACGCCAGCCTCCAGTCCCATCGTACTCGGAATATCGGAACGACTCATATAGATATTCGAACGATGCTCCCTATAATACTCTGCGATAATATCCAGGCTCCCCCATAGGCCGAGTTCAACGGCATAGTTCGTTTTCTGGGCCTTCTCCCAGGTAATGCCTTCATTGGCATAGCGAATCGTCGCGATTCCATTATAGCGTGTTCCTAAGTTCTCGCCGAAGATACCCATACGACTTTCTGAGTTCATGTTCATTTGGGAAAGGTAGTAAAAGCGATTATAGGCATCACCTATTTTATCATTACCCACAAGTCCATAAGAGAATCGGAGCTTCAATTTCTTCCATACTTTCCTCAATGGCTCGAACCATTTCTCGTTAGAAGCCATCCATGCCATACCAATGGAGGGGAAGAAACCCCATCGATGAGCTTTGGAGAAACGCTCTGATCCATTGTAGCCAAAGTTGAACTCCGCAAAGTATTTGTCATCCCAGCCATAAGTGAAACGACCTGCCAGACTTACATTTCTGAATGGTAACGACTTCTGCAGATTGCCCGCGTTAGCCTCATTGTATTCCCTGACGGTGAATACCAGCAGTCCTCCCAAGGCGTTTCTGTCAAAGGTTCTATTCCAGTTTAACCGGCTCTCCCAATACATGGAGTTCTTTACATTCTTCGTGCCCTCCTTGTAATCCAGATAGTCCGTGCCATCTTCATTCAGACGAATCAGATGATACTCACCCGTATAGGCATCATAGTTGTCAAGAGTATACCAATAAGGCTTATAGTAGCGGCTCACCGTATAGTCGGAAAGACGGGTCAAATTGAAGAGGCTCGATAAGTGCAGACCTTTTGTAATGAAGCTCAAATCCTGTTGCAACTCTACTGCGGCAATCATCTGTGAGCGCTGGTAATCTTTGTAGCCGCGCACCATTTCCGCATATGGGTTGATATACCGCATATCAGAATAGTTACCAAACATGATATGTTTAAAGCCTATATGCTCGGAATCTTCCGGATAATAGGGAGCAAACAAGACAGGGTCGGAGTGCATCACATTAATATACATATCCTTGCCGCTCGTCATGGGGCCGGTGTAATCATCAAAGTTACCCGTCAACCGAATCCCAAGCTTGGTGGTGTTGGTAACATTCACATCCACATTCGCACGCAAGGTGTACACCTTCGAGTCGATATTATTGTTGAAGCTGTTGCGATGATCCACCTTCAGGATACCTCCATCTTGTGTATAGGCTCCTGACACATAATACTGAGCTATCTTGCCACCGCCCCGAATGGAGACATCGGCACGGGTGCTCTGCGCGTATTTCTTGAACAACATGTTATACCAGTCATTGGCTGGATAAATCAGTCGGTTGGCTCCTGGCTTCCCCGTTTGCTCTATCTTGTCCTGACTGTAGATTACCTCGTCCACGGCCAGCGGATTTCGAGTCATCACCGCCTCGTTATAGGCCTTCATGTAAGTAACAGGGTCTGCCAGGTGCACATTCCTCGTAGGTTGTTGGAAGGAATGCTCTACACGGGCGAAGATGGTAGCCGGCCCTTCCTTTCCTTTCTTCGTTGTTACCAATATCACGCCATTGGCACCACGGGCGCCATATAAAGCGGCCGCGGAAGCATCCTTCAAGATAGAGAAACTCTCAATATCATCCGGGCGCAAGCGGGCCAAGTCGGTGGTGGTAAGCTCTATGTTGTCTATCAGGATCAGAGGATTGGCACCGCCCTCGCTAAAGGTAGTGATACCGCGCACGAAGAAGTCGGCATTGTCCTGCCCCGGCTCGCCCGAACGCTGATAGGCTATCATACCGGCAATATTTCCCGCGAGCGAGGTGGTCAGATTGCTCGAAGGCACTTTCAGATCCTCCGCCCTTACTGTCGTAATGGAGCTCACCACACTCTCCTTCTTCTGCTTACCGAAAGCGACAACGGTAACATTCTCAAGTTCATTACCTTGGTCGGCCAAGGCGACATCAATCTGTGTCTTTCCACCAACGGCAATGGTCTGAGTCTGCTTACCGACAAAACTATAGACAAGTTTGTCCGCTGCCCTTACTTTGATCTCATACGAACCGTCCAAGTCCGAGATTACTCCTTTTGTGCTTTTCTCGACAACGATACTAACGCCTGGCAAAGGATCTCCCGTTTCTTTCTCGATTACCTTACCTTTAACCGTAATCTCCTGCCCTGATGCAACCATCGGAAAAAAGAATAGGATTAGCAGCAACGATAACGCTAAACTACATTTCTTGTTCATTTTCATTATATTATTAAGGATATACTT
>CAUULA010000157.1:0-3277 GCA_963545855.1 uncultured Prevotella sp. | reverse complement strand
ACACTCGACTAGTCGTCGGCAGCGTCAGATGTGTATAAGAGACAGGCGTAAATACCTAAAAATGGTGATGGCAAGCCATAGGAGCCTATAGGAATATAAGCAGAAATAAGGAGGAAAAGTCAGTGCAATGTCCCCCACATTTACAGGAGGCGGTTTATCGTTTTTCTTTTAACGGCTGAACGGCGGGTAAAAGGCCGTTAAAAGGAAGGCTTCTAACGGTTAAAAGGCGAGTAAAAGGCCGTCTTTTGCAACCTTGTTTTTAAGTGTCTGATAATCAGGATGTGGCAATCCCTCAACTTGCCAGCAACAAGCAAGTTGAGGGATTGTGCATAAGGGCTGTTCCTCTTCCGCTATTTCAAGTGTTTCTTCAGTTGTTTTCCGATGAGGGTATATCCCTTTTCATTGGGATGCAGTCCGTCATTGCAGAAGAACTGAGGGTCTATCTTCCCGCTTCCGTCCGGCAGGAGGAGGCTCTTGTTGAAGTCGAGCAGGTCGGTGTGGTCGTCGCAGACGAGCTTCGCCTCGAGCAGTTGGTTGATTCGGGCCACCTTCTCCTCTCGGTTTCGGGCAGGATATATTTTAATAATGTGTAACTTGGCCTGTGGCTGTCGCTCACGGATGAGCGCGGCGAGGTCGACGATTCCTTGCGCGATGTCTTCCGGTTTGTCGGCATAGTTGTTAATGCCGATGAGCAGGCAGATGTGCCTGGGCGAGCATCCTTCGAGCTCTCCGTGGTATATCCGCCAGAAGACATTCTCTATGCGGTCCCATCCGAACCCCATGTTGGTTACGCGGCGTTTTCCGAAAGTCTTGCTCCATGCCGCTCCGCCGTTGTTCACGCCCATCTGGGGATTGCCTCCCCAGAAGTGGGTGATCGAATTGCCGATGAGCAATATCTCAGGGTCGGTGGTGTGGTTGAGGGCGATGACGGCATTGTGCCGTGCCATCCACTCGTAGCATCCGTCGCGGCGTTGCGTAACGGGAGGATATCGTCGGTTCCATTCGTCTTCCCGCAGCATTTCCCGGAGCTTCTTCTCGTAGGCGTCGGCATAGACTCGGTTGCCGAGGTCGTTGGGATGCGAGCCTTCCATCATGTCGTTGTCCTGCATGTCTATTTCGCTGTGTGGCAGATAGTAAAGCCCTTTCACGCCTTCGGCCTGCAACTGTTGGTAGGCCTCATGCAGGTAGCCGTCGCCCTTGCGGTACATGGCCTCGATATCGGGCCGGAACACTTTGTCGGCCATGCCGTGGGCTTCGACGAGCAGGATGGGAGCCTCGCTCTTGCCGCGCAGCTTGTAGACGCCTCGCTTTGTGCGGTTGATGATGGTGTCGCGTTCCAGCTTGAAGCTGTTGGGCATCGGGTCGATGACGAAGGCCCGGGCGTCTATTTCCGACATGGCGTTGAAAAGCGGAGTCTCGATTCGCGCCGAGCCGGAGAACCCGAGGTTGACGACGGGGTAGCCGAGCTCCCTCTGCACAAGGTTGGTAATCATCAGTCCCGGGCGCGAGGGGGATGCTCCCTGGATGATGCTGGATCCATAGACGACGACAGGACGCTCCGCGCTCTCATGCAGGAATTGGAATTGAGCTCCCTTGTCGACACCTATTTCTACATATTTCAGCCCGTTGTAAGAGGGCAGGTAGAGCACATATTCTATGCCGCGACTCTTGGAAGAAGGGGGCGAGAGCCGTTCCCAGCGCATGGAAATGGTGTCGATGTTGCTGCTTTTCCATTTCCAGCTCATGTGGGTTCCTATCCAGTGATAGTCGCCGTCGGCGGTCTTTCCGTAGAGGTCCACTCCTGAATGGTTGAGCGGAGCCATGTTGCGGTTGCCGTCGGCGTTGAAGGCAAGGCCGTATCTGACCGTGATGTTCTTGGAGTTACTCACGAAGCGCACGGACAGGCCAGCACATTGTCTCTGCAAGCTCCATACACTCTTGGGCATGATAGCTTCAAACCGGTCGGGCATGCGGTTGAAGGAATGGTTGCCGATCTCGGCATTCCACGCCCTTCCGCCAATGTAGGGGACGGCCGTGTCCATAGGGTTGTGCCACTCAGTCTGTGCGATTGCCGACAGGCTGAGGCACCACAGCATGAATAAAAAGGAGTAGATTCTATTTGTTTTCATATGGGTTAAATTATTGGTTTATTGTTTTCTGGTATTTTCAGGCTTCTTTTTGGAAAGTGTCGTCCTTACTCGAAATAGAAGGTCAGGACGATCATCTTCGAATGAGCCTTGTCTATTGAATTTGCGTAGGGGCGCATATTGGCATCCTTCAGCTTGGCGGCATGGTTCCTGTCGAGGCTGTTTGTCAGGCCGAAGAGAAACTTCAGCTCCGGACGCAGCTTGAAGAAAGGCAGGTAAAAGTCGCATCCCACCCCGATCTCCGCAAAGACATCCAATTTCTTCAGCTTGATGTAGTCTTCGTCGCCACCGCTCAGGTTGAGCATCGGATTCAGTCCTGCCATGAGGTAAGGACGGTGGTTGTTGCTGCGCGGAGCGGCAAAAATCAGGTCTAAGGCCGATGATACATATACGGTCTTCAGGTCTTGCTGCTGTGTGATAGGGTGCCCGGTGCCGTCAGTTTCCTTATGATTGTGAAAGGTGAGGTGGCGATTTCCGAAATAGAGAGCCGGTGCCACACGGAACTGAAAGTTCTCGTGTAGGCGGAATTCGGCCAATACGCCTACATTCAAGCCTGCATCCCACCGGTTCTGGTCTGTGGTGATGAGGGCTTGGGTCTCGCTCCCGTCTTCGTTAACGATGTTCTGTAGGCCGATGTTGTTAAACTCAAGGTCTTGCACATGGGTACCTACGAGAATCCCGAAGTGCACGGGTCTGAGGTCGGTATACGGCCTGTTCTGTACCATGCGTTCCTGGGCGGCAAGCGTCAAGGTACCCGTGAGCAGGATAAGGAGGATTATGAAATGTCGCTTCATATTTCTTTTCTTCGTGTTAGGCATGTTCTCTACCGGAAAAACAGGTAGGGTCCTCAATCCTAAACGATATTCCTACAGGTTTATTGCATGCTTAAGCAAAAAGGCTGGCAGAGAAGAGAACTTCATCCGCCAGCCGTTTTATTCTGAATCTCCCACAAGGAGAAGCCTGTCCCTTATTCAGGAAGAGAGATTGCCTCGTTAGGGCAGACACTGGCACATGTGCCGCATTCCGTGCACGCATCAGCGTCGATGTGATAGATATCGCCTTCAGAAATAGCGCCTACCGGGCACCTGTCTCTTATACACATCTGACGCTGCCGACGACTAGTCGAGTGT
>CAUULA010000156.1:0-3372 GCA_963545855.1 uncultured Prevotella sp. | reverse complement strand
ACATAACGATTACTTTTTTCATCTTTTTCTTGTTATAATTTGATTAATGATTTATTCTTTTTATTCCGATTGATCCCGAAATCCACGAACTTTCCTGTTATCAGGGAACAGTTTTTCGTCTCATCAAGACTGTTTTTCAACGAATACCGTACCCCAATTTCTGCAGCACCTCATTAGAGATATCGATCTTCGGAGAACCGAAAATGATGCCGGAATCACTCGCACGGTCGAGCACGAGGCTGTATCCACGCAGCTCGGAGATCTCCTTTACCACATTATAGACTTCCTCCTGAATAGGACTCATGAGGCTTGTACGCTTCTTGAAGAGCTCGCCCTCGGGGCCGAAATACTTCTTCTTCAGCTCGGAAGCTTCCTTCTCTTTCTTCATGATCTCTTCCTGACGGACCTTCTTCTGCTCCTGCGAGAGGAACACCAGCTCGTTCTGGTAGTTCTTATACATAGTACCAGCCTCGGTGTTGAGAGCCTCCACCTCGGCCTGCCATTTCTTGCTCACTTGATTGAGTTGCTCATTAGCTCGCTCATAGGCAGGAATATTCTTCAAGATATACTCCATGTCGAGGAGCGCGAACTTCTGTGCGTTTGCTGTCATTGCCACGAGGACAAAAAGACATATTGACATTAATTTCTTCATACCCTGATATTTTACATTTAACCTTATAGACGCTCGAGGCATCCGGAAAGTTATTTTAATTATCTATTTTTAATATTTCTCCCTAAAACTCCTGACCGAGGATGAAGTGGAACTGGCTTCCGCCCTTTCCATAGGACGATCCGTTATACACCTTGTCAAAGCCGTAAGCCCAGTCGATACCCATCATGCCCACCATCGGGAGGAAGATGCGCACGCCGATACCGGCACTGCGCTTCATGTCGAAAGGATTGAATTTCTTGGAATCATACCATGCATTACCGGCCTCCACGAAGCCCAGTCCATAGATAGTGGTGTTACCCAGCAGGAACGGATAGCGCAACTCGAGGGTGAAACGGTCGTAGGCATAGGCGTTATATCCCGTTTCCGGTTTCCAAGAAATGCTTCCATTCTCATAACCGCGCAGTCCGATGGTCTCCTCCGCATAGCCGGAAGAATAGCCGCTCATACCGTCGCCGCCCACATAATAGGTCTCAAAGGGCGACTTTTTATATCGGTTATAGGAGCCCAGAATACCCAACTCGGCACGCGTCATCAGCACGAAACACTTCTGCCCACCCGAAAGAGCGGTGAAGGTGCGGGCCTTGAACTTCCATTTATGATATTCTATCCAGCGGAACTTATCCTGCTGTTCCTGCGAAAAAGTAGCCGACTGACGATTGTTCGCCAGATTCTTATAGTCCTTTTTGTCCCATTTCGACCATGGCGGAGTGAGCGTTACGGAAGCCATGAATTCCGAACCGCGGCGGGGGAAAAGCTGGTTGTCGGTCGAGGTACGGCTCAAGGAGATGCTCAGGTTCAAGTTGTTGGCATTTCCGTTCGACATCACGAAGTAGCTCCAGTTCTTCAAGGAATAACGGGTATACGACAACTGTAGCGACAGCGAGAAATAGTCGTCGGGCCAACGCAGGCGTTTGCCCCAGCCCACATTCACTCCGTAGAGCTTGATATAGGTGTCCGGATCGTAGTAATTCTCATAGTTATTATAGTAGCTGCTGCCGTAACCGGAGAGATAACCATAATAATTGCTCATGTTATTGCGGTAGAAGTTGGACGAGACATCACTCTGCTTGGAATAGAAACCTCCGACGCTGAACTGGATAGGGCGCTTCCCGCCAAACCAGTTGGTGCTGTAGCTGGCGTTGTAGCTTTGGTAATAGGTACCGTTGGTCTGTGCGCCGAGGCTCAACACCTCGCCGTCGCCGATAGGCAGGATGCCTCGGTGTTCCTTATTCTTATTAAAGAGGTTACGCAGGGAGAAGTTGTTAAGCTTCAGTCCGATACGCCCGATGACGCCCGTCTGCCCCCAACCAAGTGAGAACTCTACCTGGTCGTTGGACTTCTGTTCCAGATTCCAGTTGATGTCCACCGTTCCGTCCTCGACATGAGGCTTCACATCGGGATTCACCTTCTCTGGGTCGAAGTGGCCCATAGAGGCCAGCTCACGCGCCGAACGCTGCAGCGCATCCTTCGAAAAGAGGTCGCCCGGCTTCGTGTGAAGCTCCCGCCGCACCACATTCTCATACAAGCGGTCGTTACCATTGATGCGCACACGGTTGATATGTGCCTGCGGTCCCTCGGTGATACGCATCTCCAAATCAATGCTGTCGCCGACAATGTTCACCTCCGTGGGGTCAAGATTATAGAACAGATAGCCGTGGTTCCAATATTCGTTGCCCACGGCATCCTCGTCGCCTGATAACCGCTTGTCCATCAGTTTCTGGTTATAGACATCGCCGGTCTTCATCCCGAACACCCGGCTGAGATAGTCGGTAGAATAGACGGTGTTGCCTACCCAGCTGATATTTCGCAGGTAATACTTCTTGCCCTCGTCAACTTTCACATAGATGTTTACATGCTTTTTATCATAGTTCCACACGCTGTCGGCCAGGATGGCGGCATCGCGGTAGCCATACTCGTTATACTTCGCTATGAGGTTCTTGCGGTCTTCCTTCCAGCGTTCCGGGGTATATTTCTTCGACTTGAACAAGTTGCCCAGTTTCCCGGCCTCGTGAATCTTGGCGAAAGCGCCTTTGGAGAGCAGGTTTCCCTTGAGCTTCTTGTCGGTGAGCTGCTCGTTCCCGTCGATGATGATCTCGTGCACCCGCATCTTTTCTTTCTTGTCCACGATGACATCGAGAATCACCTGATTCTTGCCGGCCACATCCTCGCGCTGGTTGATTTCTATCTCGGCGTTCTTATAGCCCTTGTCATCAAAGTATTTCGTGGCAAGAATCTTGGCCCGAGCCAAGGAGTTCGGCGTAACCTGCGAGCCCTTCAGCAGTCCCAGTTTAGCCTCCATGTCCTCGCGCTCCGACTTCTTCAAGCCTATCCAGTTAATGGTCGAGACACGCGGCCGCACCTGCAGCGAGATGTGCAGCCAGGCCCTGTCGCCTATGAGGGAATCGACTGATATCTGAACTTTGGAGAAAAGCCCGTGCTTCCAGTAGCGTTTCACGGCCTCCGTGATCTCGCCACCCGGTAATTCTACTTTCTGTCCGACCACGAGACCTGAAATGCCCGTGAGCACATAGTCCTCATAGCCCTCGACACCCGACGCGTTCAGGCCGGCGATGGTTACGGTGCGCGGTGCCCCGGCATAACTGATTTCCGGATGCACTATCTTGTCCTGCGCCCGCACGCTCATACCGCCCATGAAGAGCAGGACCGCGAGCAATGTCAACACCTTATTTATTTTATTC
>CAUULA010000155.1:0-3402 GCA_963545855.1 uncultured Prevotella sp. | reverse complement strand
TGACGTCGAGTCTCGTGGGCTCGGAGATGTGTATAAGAGACAGACATTTATATTTACTTCTTGTATTGTGGACAGAATAACTTTATTCTGTATAAAAAATTGTACAAACGATACTCTTCTTATTGAACTGACAGATTCCGATACTCTTGATAATTGGATGTATTGGGGTAAACATCCCGAGGATACTATGAGGCCAATTGTGCAAGAAGATACAACTTGGGTTTATATACATGGAGAGAAAGTAATCATAGATAATTTCTTCTATGCACTACCAGATTCAACGGTATTTGCTAGTCCACATGTATTTAATATTAACGACACCTGCTACATTTATGCCATCAAGTGGCAAGTAGCGACACGCTTTCCGCCGGAAGAAATCCGTGCGAAAAAGCTCTATGACAGACGAGCTGTAACCAAAAGGGATTTCCATAATCGTTTATTCGAATACAGGTCTGCGGATTTCGCTGGAGACCATTAATGCTTCAATAATTATGGATATAAATAAGAAAAATAGAAATCTATTAGGGTGCATCTCAATAATTATTTGTCTATTATCTTCTTGCATACCCATAATTCACACAAAATCTCTTGCTGTATTCAAGAATTGTACTCATGATACTGTATTTATAGGTGCATCCCACAATGATAATATTGATAGTGTGGGCAGACAAGTAAACCCACATTATAATTTCCAAGCCAATAGTGGTCTTGATACCACCGGCGTTTCTCTGTGGAAACATACAGATTTTAGTCGTGATAGTTTTGTGTATCCAGATTCTGCATGTTCAATAGACGCGAACTACTTATTCCACAATACTGACACTTGCTATTTCTTCTTAATAACATTGGACAACGCTAAGAGTTACTCTTGGGATGAGATTCACTCCAAAAAATTATTCCATAGATGGATTGTCAAGAGAGATAAGGAAAGCAGATTTGATAGAAATATAAGATACTTGGATACAGCCAAATATTAATACAATATGGACGGAGCTATAGACATTTTAGTGCCCCAAAATTTAAATGGTGTAGAAGCTGGTGTGTACAGAGTTTGGACAACATCTGGGAATGGGGCTTGGCATTTCCTCAAAAAAAATATTCATTTTGATAATTATGAGACATAATATATACATATACTTATTTGCAATACTCCCTATCCTTGCGTCATGCGATAATTGTAGGGATAATCGATTACAACCAAGTGTTGAGATAAATAGTAAAGAGTTACAAAATGCCATACTTGAATACGATTCCATCATAAGGCATCAATTTGAGGATGAAAAATATATACTGTCTTTATCTGAGATAACAGTCAACGACTCTGTAACTCAATTTAGCATATCATACGACTTAGGAACTGCTTGGCTGCAAGAATATCCGATATCCCTCGCAAAAGTAAAGGATAAATATGTTCTTGTCAGTTCAGGCAAGACTCATCTCGGTATTTTGGCCACAGAAAAAGCGCTGCAAAAAGAAATAGCCCGTCGCTATTTCCCAGAAGAATACAGGATGTTGGAAAAAGGAATGACCATTGATTGTTACATTGTCAATGATGCGCCAAGCATGAATTTAACTTTCTGTAACGCAAAGTTGGTAAAGAAATGGATATCTCCAGCTATAAAAAAGTAAGGATGAGAATGCGATATATAGGAAGAATACAAATCTTGTCAATAAAATGAAATATCTAGAACTTTCCCATTCCGATATCGTCATTAGGGAAAACGGCATCGTGAAGCCTTACCTTGCCTTCACGGACAATCTGGGCAGCATCCTCTCCGTTATGGACGAGGACGGGACGAGGGTCTTCGACGCTTCCTATGATGCATGGGGCAAGCAGACCGTAACGCTCAACACCATCGGGCTGCACCGTGGCTACACGGGGCACGAGATGCTCGGCGAGTTTGACATCATCAATATGAACGGTCGCCTGTATGACCCTATCCTCGGCCGCTTCTTCAGCCCCGACAACTATGTCCAGATGCCGGACAACAGCCAGAACTTCAACCGCTACAGCTATTGCCTGAACAACCCGCTGAAGTATACAGACCCGAGCGGTGATTTCTGGCATCTTATCATAGGTGCCGCTATTGGAGGTATCTTCAACTGGGCATCACATGGATTCCAGTCCAATGCGAAGGGACTTGGCTATTTCTTCACGGGTGCTGTTGCCGGAGCTGTTAGTACCGGAGTAGCATCGGGAGTGAATGTTGCCATGGCAGGAGGAAACTTCTGGGCAGGAGCTGCGGGAATGGCGCAAGGCATATCTTCAACAGGCTTCATTGCCGGTGCCGCGGCAGGTGCAAGTTCAGGATTCGCGGGTGGTCTTATCTCTGGTGCCGGCAATTCATGGGTAGGAGGCTCCAGTTTTGGAAAAGGTCTTCGTGCTGGTTTAGGGTCTGGAGGTGTCAGAGCTTTAGAAGGTGGTATCACGGGTGGTCTGCTAGGTGGTTTTGATGCCTTGGACAAGGGTACAAACTTCTGGACGGGTCAGACTTCACTTGATTTAACCAAAGGCTACGCTGCTTCTGGTAACTTTAAAATCGGTGAGAAAACCATCACGGGAAAATATGTAGGGACTTATGAGGAGCAAAATGTATTCGAAAGTTCTAAGTTAGGATCCTATAAGACGGGTAACTATAGTGGTGTGACAATACCAGAACGAGGAATAATAGTCGGGGAGGGAGTCTTTACCGATAGGAGAAAAGAAGGAATGGCTATGATGCAACACGAATTTGGACATATTCTTGAATATCGAATTATTGGTCCTCGGGCATATTGGTCAGTCATTGCTCCTGAAAGTCTTTGCAGTGCTACGCTTTCTTCTTGTGAAGAACATCACAAATATTGGACTGAGACATGGGCAAACTATCTATCAAAAAGACATTTTGGGATTAATTGGCTTGGAAAGTTTTTTCCAAGAGATTATCCTGTACAAAATATTAGCCTAGCAAACAGAATGAAAATATATTTGTCTATGCATACGCATTATGATCCCAATGGTTTGCCCATTTATTACTAATAAAACGATTTACCAATGTTAAAAATAAAGTTAGTTCCACTAATATCAATTGTATCTACATTGTTAATTAGCCAGATGCAGTTATCTTGTATCCCTGGATTTTACACGATACATTCCATAAGGGTTAGAAATTGCACCAGCGACACATTACTTATAGGTAGATCTTTATATAACAGCATTGATAGTGTAGATGCTTTTTTAGAAGCGAGTAATGATACAGCATTTTCAAGTTTTACCAGTATTAACGAGTCCGGTCATTTGAATATTCATGGAAATCTCATTTTACCAGACTCGATTGGCAGAACAACATATTCGTCATTATTTAATCACAATCATACCTGTCTCTTATACACATCTGACGCTGCCGACGACTAGTCGAGTGT
>CAUULA010000154.1:0-3451 GCA_963545855.1 uncultured Prevotella sp. | reverse complement strand
CGAGATGACGTCGAGTCTCGTGGGCTCGGAGATGTGTATAAGAGACAGATGCTCCACGGCTTGATTTTTTCTCTTCATAAAAGCATAAGCCTATGCCTCTGTATGTCAACCGTCCTCATTTTGCTTTCAGATAGAGATTCACATACTGGTAATAAGCCTGCGCCTTGCGCACAAGGCCTTGGTCGGGCACGGAAACAAGTTGCTCGCTATGAGTATAGTCCCCTTGGGAATGGATTGCATATTGGCGAATCCTACGAACGGGAGACAGCACTGTCAGACGATTATCATCCAAATACCCCAAGTCCTGATAGGTAGCTATGAAAGCACGGGGATAATAATCCGGAGACATAATATCCTGGCCGGTAAAGGCAACACGACTCTTCAGGTGGAGTAAGGAGAGGATGGTCGGCATGATGTCAATCTGCGAGCACACCTTCGTTACATAAGCTGGTTTAACAAGCCGTGGCGAATAGATAATACATGGGATATGATAACGGTCAACGGGTAACGATGTCTTCCCTGCACTGGATGCGCAATGGTCGGCTATGATAACAAAAACCGTATTGGCAAACCAAGGCTTGGATGCTGCATCACGAATAAACTTGCCAATGGCATAGTCCGTGTACTTCACGGCATATTCCCTGGTGTTCGGGTCGCCTTCAACGGAGATTCTTCCGGCAGGATAAGTGTATGGACGATGGTTGCTCGTGGTCATGATCTGAGCAAAGAAAGGCTTGCCCGAGAGCGCGTCTTTATCAAACACCTCAAGGCCTTTACGGAAGATATCTTCATCGCACACTCCCCAAATATTGGCAAAAGTGATTTCTTTATTGGCAATCTTGCTGCGATCGACGACCTCATAACCATTGTGTGAGAAGAAATTGCCCATATTATCAAAATAGCTATTTCCTCCATAGAGAAACAGCGAGTGATAGCCCAACTTCCCCAGAACGGAGCCGACAGACAGACCCTCCATGTTGTTAGCCTTACGCTTCACGATGCTTTCACCTGCACTGGGCGGCACGCAGAGCGAAAGAGCTTCTAATCCGCGCACAGTGCGATTACCCGTTGCATAGAGGTGATCGAAAACGAGGCTGCGAGGTATCAACCCGTCCAGATTAGGCGTAAGCTGCTGCTGATTGCCATAGCGGGTAAGGAAATCAGCACTCAGGCTCTCTACTGTAATAAGCACTATATTCGGCCTCTTTCCCGCAAGCGTATCGCCCACCGTTTTCCAGTCGGACGCATTCAAACCCGCCTCTTTGCGATAAAGAGACAAGACCTGGTTCTGGGGCAACATGGCGTAAAACCTGTCATAGTCCAGTTTGTTACTTTGAAAGGCAACGAGGAAGTCGCAAGCCCCATTCTGCTCTAACTGGGTAACATATTGGTTGTCGCTTTGCAAGCTGTGCGACCCCCACAGCAGGAAATAGGCACACATGGCAAAGACGGCATAGACACCCAGATGAGCGGCAAGCAGCTTTGGCGTATAGAGCTGCAAGAGCTTGAAGCGCCGACGGCGGGATTGCCAAAGGATAATGCCAATGGTAAGCAAGAGTGCAAGGATGAGTATCGGCACAATGGCGTACGATTCCATGATGTTGCCGATGACCTCGTGTGTATAGACCAGATAGTCTACGGCTATAAAGTTATAGCGCACGCCGAACTCTTGCCAGAACATGGACTCGCCGACCGTTACGCAAAGGAAGAGAAATACATAGATGCCCCAGACAACATAGAGGGAGACCTGGCGCCATAGCTTCCGAGTCGACGGAAAGAGGAAACGAAGCGAAAAACTCAGCAGTTTCCAACCGAGGAATATCTTGGCTATCTTCGGTGCCCCACCACCGTATTCATCAAATATGGAATGGAAACAGAACACATAAACGAGTCCGCCTACAAGCAGAAGCTCTATCAACCATCCCGAAATACGGCTATACTTCCACTCGTTCAGGCCAAGATAGTAAATCTGAAGAGGAATGAAGAGCAGGATCCCCATCCCAATGTCAGACAACACCCCTATGCCCAACAGTCTCACGATTTCACCAAAACTGAATGCGACATCATGCTGGGAGACCAGCATCAAGACGATTCTCAAAACAAACCCCACGGCTACATACAATTTGAGAAATTGCGTAATGATCAGATAGAGTGGGTTAAAAAAAACGATATTACGGTTTTTGCGCATGACAATTTTGGCGCAAAGATAACAGGTAAATTTGTAGACATTCTGTAGCAGCAGGCAACAAGAAGTTAAAAAATGCTTCAATCCTGTAAATTTGGGGTATTTTTATGCCCTCGACATCTTTCCTTATAGCCTATATGTATAAGCCAAGAAGCTGTTACGAAACATCCTCCGCACATGGGCCGAACCCTAAAATACTGTTTCAGAAGCATAATAATATAAGGAGTAGAGCGTTTTCAGGACATGAAAATATTGATTATAGAAGATGAGCATTGCCTGTCAGACAGCATCCGGAGATATCTGGAAGGGCAGGGATATCTTTGTGAACAGGCTTTTGACTTTCCCGAGGCAAGGATGAAAACATCTGTCTATCAATATGACTGCATACTTCTCGACCTTATGCTTCCCGGCGGCAACGGTCTCGATATCTTACATATCCTTCGAGAACAACACAATAATGTGGGGATTATCATTATCTCTGCCAAGGACTCCCTGCATGACCGGCTGAAGGGACTGGCGATGGGAGCAGACGATTACCTGCCCAAGCCCTTTGCCTTGCCGGAGCTTTCAATGCGCGTCTATGCGCTCATCCGCAGGAAAGAATTTTCTGCCAACAACATCTTGCAATCAGGAAACATAGAAATCGACATGCTTGGAAAGACCGTCGCTGTCAACGGCCGGCAGATAATCTTGACACGCTCGGAATTCGAGCTCCTACTCTTTTTCATCAGCAATTGCGGCAAGGTGGTTTCCAAAGAGTCCATAGCCGAACATCTAAATGGAGAGATGGCCGACATGATGGACAATTACGACTTCATCTATTGCCATATCAAGAATCTCAAGTCAAAGCTTGCCAAGGCCGGAATTAAGGATGCCATCAAAACCGTTTACGGAACAGGATACAGATGGAAAGAAGCCTAAGCCGGCAGATGAGGAGCCGGCTTGCCTTCGGTAGGTTCGTCATCCCGGGCGCACTCCTTATCGTCATTCGCCTCATTATGCAGCAGACTCTCAAAAGATTGTGAGTCGATCTTCGTGCGAACCCTGTCGTCCACTCCCCTTTCTGCCGTCAGAACAAATGCAGGAGACGGCAAGCCGAAAAGTAAAATCTAAGGTTTTGGTATGTAATTTCTAAAGTTTTACTCACTAACATCCAAGATTTCACCTCATTGAGAGCCGCCGCCGTCATCTTCTTCGCCAACCGTCTACGCGCCGAGGAGGCTGTCTCTTATACACATCTCCGAGCCCACGAGACTCGACGTCATC
>CAUULA010000153.1:0-3583 GCA_963545855.1 uncultured Prevotella sp. | reverse complement strand
AATTATGTGCAAATTTACTAAAAAAAGGGATAAAGAAGCCATAAAATATCAATAAAAACATTATCTTTGCAAATATAACATTCGTATTACAAACAATTTAATTAATATGGAAAATAACTCAGAACTTATTGCTCAGTGTGAAGAACGCGCCAGACAATGGTTGTCTCCTTCTTTTGATGAACAGACTCGCAAAGAAGTTCAGGCCATGTTGGACAATGATGATAAGTCGGAACTTATCGATTCATTCTATAAGAACCTGGAGTTCGGAACAGGTGGATTGCGCGGTATTATGGGAGCCGGTACAAACCGGATGAACATCTATATTGTAGGCATGGCCACTCAGGGCTTTGCCAATTATTTGAAGAAAAACTTTGCCGATCGGGCCCAGATTTCCATTGTGGTCTGCTATGACTGCCGTAACAATAGTGATGTTTTTGCTCAGACAGTCGCAAACATATTCTCTGCGAATGGCATCAAGGCATATCTTTTTGAAGACATGCGTCCTACTCCGGAATGCTCTTATGCCATCCGGAAATTGAAATGTCAGGGTGGCGTGAATGTAACGGCGAGCCATAACCCGAAAGAATATAATGGCTACAAGGCCTATTGGGAAGATGGGGCGCAGGTTCTTTCACCGCATGATGTCGGCATCATCGAGGAAGTGAACAAGGTAAAGATTGAAGATGTCAAGTTTGAGGGCAACAAGGAACTCATCCAAATTATCGGAGAAGACATCGACAAGCCCTATCTTGAGGAAATCAAGACCTTGAGCATAGACCCGGAAGTCATCAAGCGGCAGCATGACTTGAAGATTGTTTATACCCCATTGCATGGAACCGGTATGACCATGATTCCCCGTTCCTTGAAATATTGGGGCTTCGACAATGTCCACTGCGTAAAGGAACAGATGGTGAAAGACGGCAATTTCCCGACTGTTGTCTCTCCGAACCCAGAGAACGGAGAGGCCCTGACATTGGCTATCCGCGACGCGAAGGCGCTTGACGCAGACATCGTAATGGCCTCCGACCCGGACGCAGACCGTGTCGGCATGGCTTGCAAGAACGACAAGGGGGAATGGGTGCTCATTAACGGCAACCAGACCTGCCTGCTATTTCTATATTATATCATCACCAATCGCAAGAACAAAGGACTTCTTAAGCCGAGCGACTTTATCGTAAAGACCATCGTTACGACTGAAGTCATCAAGAAGATAGCGGACAAGAACCATATTGAGATGCGCGACTGCTACACCGGGTTCAAGTGGATTGCCCGCGAGATTCGCATTTCAGAAGGCAAACAGCAGTATATTGGCGGGGGAGAGGAAAGCTATGGATTCCTCGCCGAAGACTTTGTGCGCGACAAGGATGCCGTCTCGGCAATGAGCTTGCTTGCCGAAATCTGCGCCTATGCAAAAGATCAGGGCAAGACACTGTATGACCTGCTCATGGATATCTATCTCGAGTACGGCTTCTCCAAGGAATTTACCATTAATGTAGTACGCCCGGGCAAGACAGGAGCCGACGAGATTAAGCAGATGATGACCGATTTCCGGAATAATCCTCCTAAGGAACTCGGCGGTTCCAAGGTAGTTTTGTGGAAAGACTATCAGACGCTCGAGGCTATGCATGAAGACGGCAGCAAGACCAAACTCGACATGCCTGCTACAAGCAATGTCCTCCAGTGGTTCTGCGATGACGACACAAAGGTCAGCGTCCGTCCGTCCGGCACAGAGCCAAAGATAAAGTTCTACATCGAAGTAAAGGGAAAGATGAACTGCACAGGTTGCTATACCCGCTGCGACAAGGAAGGTGCGGACAAAGTTGCGGCCATCAAAAAAAGTCTTGGCCTAAACTGATCCTGATGCAAATTCAGACTCATATTAAGGAGCATCCCACTTGGGAGTGCTCCTTTTTTTATCGGCAAGAAGACAATCTCGGCGATTTTGTCGGATGAAATCGCCGAAATCGTGCCACAAAATCGCCGATTTCGTAAGTCAAATAGCTGCTATTCGTAATCTGAATTACCGGGAGCACACATAAACAGTATATCCCGGTCAAGGAAATCAACCGGGATACGCACTGTACATCTCATGCCTGCTAAATCCATCCAATGGAATGGAAGAGGAACGCAATGCCGTAGCCACAAATAGTGGAGGTAACAACATGTATCAACCCCGGAACCATGAAGGAATGGTTCAGCAGATATTTGCCGATTACCGTTGTGCCCGAGCGGTCGAAGTTTACGGTCGCAATATCCGACGGATAGTTCGGGATGAAGAAGTAGCCGTAGACGGAAGGCATGATGCCGAGCAACACCCAGCCGTCAATCCCGAGAGAATATGCCAAAGGCAACATGCTTACGACAACGGCTCCTTGCGAGTTGATGAGAACCGATACAAGGAAAAAGGCAAACGCCATAGACCAGGGATAGGCTTTCACAAGGTCTGTCAGCATGGCCTGCATCTCTGGTTTATAGTTGTCGAAATATGTATTGGCCATCCAGGCAATACCGTAAATAGCGACTACGGCAACCATGCCACTCTGCCATACGGCACCGGCGATAGCCTGCTTCGGCTTGGCCTTGCAGAAGAGAATCATCAATGCGGCGGCCGAAATCATTACAATCTGGATGACAAGGTTCATGGTCAGATGCTTGGGAACACTTTCCGTTACACCGGCAAGAACCACGCCGGCTTTCGCCAACTGCTTGGCAGATTCCGTAACTCCATTGGCCAAGGTAATCTCTGCCGGTCCGCCCTTGACCACCGTAACCTCATTCCAAGAGGGGAGAATGTTATGGCCAGCCATCGTAAAGACGGAAAAGAGGACGATGAGTCCTAGAGCCCCGAGGAAGATGTAGACGGCGCGCCTGCTTTCCGGGGCAATCTCCTTGTCCAAGGTCGTAGCGCTGCTGCCATAGATGTAGTTATACTGTACGGGATCTTTCAAGCGCGCCTGGAACTTGGGATCCTTGTCCAAGTCGAGACCACGGTTCCAGCTATAGGCCACGGCCATCAGAATACCAATGACACAGGCTGGAATTGTAACCATAATTACCTGCAGATTGCTGACATTATACCCGTTCTCTGCGGATATAGTGGAGAATGCGACAACGGCGGCGGCAATAGGAGAGCAGGTAATGCCAATCTGCGAGGCGATGCTTGCTATACTGCAAGGGCGCTCAGGGCGGATGCCCTTCTTCAGGGCGATATCACAGATGATGGGCATCAGGGTATAGACCACATGTCCGGTACCCACAAGAATCGTGAGAATGAATGTCGTGAACGGGGCCAGCAGCGTAATGCGGTCGGGATGCTTGCGCAGCAACTTCTCCGCAATCTGAATCATCCAGTCCATGCCTCCTGAAGCCTGAAGCATACCCGCACATGTTACGGCGGCAATAATGATATAGATGACATCCGTTGGAGGAGTGCTGGGTTCCAATTGGAAACAGAAAACAAGAATAGCCAAGCCAATACCGGAAATGGCTCCAAGTGCCAGTGATCCATAGCGGGCTCCTACCCAAAGGGCCAGCAACTGTCTCTTATACACATCTCCGAGCCCACGAGACTCGACGTCATCTC
>CAUULA010000152.1:0-3663 GCA_963545855.1 uncultured Prevotella sp. | reverse complement strand
CACTCGACTAGTCGTCGGCAGCGTCAGATGTGTATAAGAGACAGATTTATAAAAGGTTTTATGGAAAAATATAAAAGTGTTTTTCTATGCGTCAGCATAGTACTGGTGATGTTTTTGATATTATTTATTTTCCTTATATATAATAGAGTTGGCAATGCTCAAGATACTTATCTATTTTGTAGGAAATATTCTGATAATACTGTTAAATGGAACTTGGAAGAACTGCCCCGACCAGATAGTTTGGATTTCTTGCAGGGAAGCAAGAGTAAGAAAGTGGACTCCGTCGAGTTGAACAATCACTATTGTTTGTCATTTGGACCAGTCGGTTCAAAGACTTCTGCCCCATTTGCGTTTTCTTGCTATCCTTCAGGCAAAGATGGGCAGTCAATATCCTTTATGACTTTTAAATATGCTCCATCGTGCGACTATTCTAATATTTATGAAAAAGGACTAGCTTTTGATGGTGTATTCCTGAAGATAGGTAACTATGTTACTTATACTTTTCGACATTTGCCATCTGTCTTGGTGTTTGATGCTAAAGGGCGTTTTATGAAAGACATCCATACAAATGACAATGTCCCGTGTCCGTCAATAATACGCTACAAGGAATATTATATATATGAGCGTGGTAAAGCTTTCAATTCGAATGTGTCTTCTTTTGTAAAAGGACAATTTGTGTATGTTTTTTCTTATAGGATTCCAAGAATGGAAAAGCGGTTTATAGTAGATGTTTATTCTCTGGAAACAGGGAGATATCAATATAGTGTAAATATCGACAATAAAGGAAAATATGCGAATACTGATATAGACAAAGTGTTTTCTGTTGGCAAGGAAATTTATATCGATACCCGAATGGATCTTTTGAAGCTAAGTCTGTAGGTAGGGATTGTCTACATGCTGTGTGAAGTCGTTGATGAATAGAGTGTCAGCATTGAGATGGTCTACTCTTGCCCGGGCTGAGCAAGTCTCTCGTCATTTGCCGTGTCGTCTGCCGAGCTTGGGCAAGATGCTTCAGAAACGGCAGGGCAGACTGAAAAGCTGGTAAAGCAGGGTCCGGGCCATGATTTGATGTCCGTAGTCGTTGGGATGCAAGAGGTCGTGGGGATAGTTGAATTTCTTCGTCTGCTCCTTGATGAGTGGGAATAGGCCGGAGAGATTGCCGAGGTCTATCACGGGAACGGCCCATACCTCCTGTGTCTCTTTGATGGCTTTCACATACTCATCGAGATAGAGCCCTGCTCCGTTCTGATAGGATTCATCTAGCTGTATGTTCTTGTTTTTATAGTTAAAGAGCGCGCGATGGAGTGGGGTGAGTATCACCACCTGCTTGTCGGGATACATGGTCTTGATCTTTCTCATGGCGATGTTGATGCGCCCTTTTAGTGTCTGTGGGTTGTAGTCGAAATGTCTTCTGAGTCGCGTAACGGTCTGTCGAGGTTGGTGCCACCGCTTAATGTGAGTTTGTTCTTTGGATTCGGTGTACCAAACACCGATGGGCAGATCGGCGTAATAGTCGTTTGTTCCGATGAATATCAGTATGGCATCAAACTGGTAGCCGTGTTCTTTGCTGAGGCTGTCGACCTGGTTGGGGATATCATCCCATTGCCGACCGTTCACGGCATAGACATAGCTGGTGGCATGAAGCCATTCTTCTAGATATTTCCAGTATTTCTTTTGAGTGGATGGGATATTCGGGTCGGTGACGGAATCGCCGAAATAGGCGATTCGAGCCTGCCGCCAAGGGTGTATTTTCAGTAAGTCGCCGAAGCTGGGGGCGTCTGACTCGGGATGTTGCGCCATGGCGTTCAGTGCCAAAAGGAGGCACAGGGTGATGGTGGATATGATTTTGATCTTCATGGTGAGTGGTTGGTTTATGGGGTGGATTATGAGGAAAGCAAGGAGGTTTCTTCCTTTCGGGGCTTCTGCTTCCTTGCTTCTGAGGGCTACTTTTCTACCTTTACGGTTTCTCCTTTCTTAATTTTCTCTATCATCTCCCCATTTAACTTTCCGGGAAAGTTCTTTTCTAGGAGCGCCTCCAGTTTCTCGCGGCCTTTCTTGTATGCCTTGATATACTGTTCGAGGTATTTCACTTCGCCGGTGTATTGCTTGTTTGCCTGATAGTAATTGAGTACATCTACCATGGCTTCCTTGAAGGTGTCGAGACTGAAATCGGCCTCTCCGGTGGCAAGGGCGTATTTGCTGCATCCGGCTATATAGGCCACAAAATAAGCCATAGACTTCTCGTGGCCCATCAGTTTGGCCTCGTTCTCGCCGATTACCACATGACTGTCGTCGGTGGCTTCCGACCAGTTCATGATGTAAGTGGCAGCATCGTTGATTTTCGGATCGGTTATATAGTGGTTGAAGAAATACTCTACGCATCTCGCGGCATCGCGATTATGGTCGTGGGCGACGGCAGCCGAAGTGAATTCCGTGGCCTGTGGCAGGTCTCGTTCGCCGGCTTCGGTTTCTTTTTTCAATGTCTCTATGCGCTCTGAAAGTTCTTTGGCTTTGGCCTTGTCGCCGTTTTTTTCATAGTATTTGCATAGATATTCGGCTTCCTTGGTATAGTTGTCGGAGTGTTCTCCATAGAGGTTTTTGAGTATGTTGAGGGCAAGCAGCTCGTGCTGAATGGCCTTCTTGGTGTCGCCGCTGAAGTTGGCGAGCTCCGCTACATGCATCTGTATGACGGCCATGTCGTGGTCGTTTTCGTGAAAGTTCTGGTAGACGGCAAGGGCTTTCTGGGCATTGGCCAATCCTTCTGGATATTTTTCGGCCGTACTCTGGTAGAGGGCGAGGTTGTCCAGGGCAAAGGCATAGTTCTTATCAGCGGTGCTGATGTATTTTCCGTAGAGGTCTACCACTTGCTGGGCAATCTTCAGCGCTTGGTCAAGTTGCTTGGTGCGATAGTAGCATTTGCCCAGTTGTATCAGCTTGACGATATAGGTGGAGTCGCTCTCACCTACCTCTTCCTTTAAGGCGGCGAGGTGTTTTTGCCGGATTTCCAATGATTTCTCGTAGTTCTCTTCATCAAAGAGTTTATTGGCGATGCTGTCGAGTTTGGCCGTTTTTGCAGATTGCGCTTGGGCGGTAGCGGGCATCAAAGCCATAAGAATGATAATGGTCAGGAATGCTTTTCTCATTTTCTGGATATTTTAGAAAGGTTGTCAGTATTTGATGGGGCAAAGTTCCGAAAAATTTTTGAGATATGCAAGCATTTTGCGGAAAAACAATCAGGAAGGAAGAGGGTGTGCCTCAGACAGAGCAGAGTTCGTATCTTGTTTTTTGGGATAGTGTTATATCTAAGTAACAGGCTTGGTAATAAGGCATGTTCTTGAATGAATATGCTGTGATATCAGGATTTGCATCAAACGATTTAATATGTCGCTAAAAGCTGTTATAGTAATACCTTTAGTCGCTTCTGAGGAGAAGTCGGCGTTAAGAAGCATAGATTTCTATCATATGGATTTGCCAAGGCATTCCGCCGGAACTCTGTGGAGGACTTCACGCTCCCAGTCGCAAGGTAAGTCTTTCGTGGTATTAATTATCGATATTAGGCACTAAGAGGGTTGCGCTTCCAAATTGGAAGAGCATGAGAGGATACTCCGTGCTCCGTCTTCTTTCCCCCCGCGTCTAGCCATATGTGCCGCATGCCCTTTTCTT
>CAUULA010000151.1:0-3698 GCA_963545855.1 uncultured Prevotella sp. | reverse complement strand
GGTTGTAAGTCGCCGAGTTAAAGGTAGATACGAGAAGAAAAGAAGAAGTCTGCTGCCCAGAAGTGCCTGATGTCTTTATTAATAAAATAGGTAATAACGGCTCTTCATAGACGAAACATCAAGGTTAAGACATCATTGGGAAGCTGAAAAGGAGAGGGGCTATCGGGATTATCCCGACAGCCCCTCTTGATATAATCCATACCTGGCACCTCCATGAAACGAGGCCGCCAAGGCAAAGTTTCATCGGCTTTCGATTACTCGGAAGCGAGCGTGAAGCGCATGTATGCTACAATGGCAGCATCCTTGTCCTGACGCTTGAGCCACTCGTTGACACTTGCCTTGTCGCCATCACCGAACTGGAACTCCTGGTCAACGAGGCAATTGTCCTTGAAGAACTTAGCCAGACGACCCTTTGCTATGTTCTGAATCATCTGTTCGGGGAGGTTGGCAGCTTTCTCAGCAGACACCGTCGCACGGATCTCACGCGCCTTATCGGCATCCTCACGGGTCAGCCACCCCTTGGCGATATTGCTCTCGATATGATCTTCAGAGTCCACGAGATTAGCGTTGATACCAGCTTTCTTGATGGCATTAAACACCGCTTTCTCCACCTGCTCTTCCTTCGTCTTCTCAATGGCGACCTTCAGTTCCTCATCCTTAACAGACTGCGGAACGGAAGCCTCGTCAAGGGCAACCGGCTTCATAGCGGCTACCTGCATGGCAATCTTGTGCCCTGCCTCGGGAAGATTCTTGTTAAGCTGAACCATGGTGCAAAGCGTATGCTTGCCCATGTGGTCGTAAATCTCGATATTGGCACCCTCAAGAACATGATATCCGTCAAGTTCCATCTTCTCTCCGGTGATACCGGAGCGGTGCGTAACGGCATCCTGAACCTTCTGCCCATCAGCCAGAACCAGCTCTTTCACCTCGTCGAGGGTATGAGCTTTGGCGGCGATGGCAGCATCCAGAATATCACTTGTAAGCTGGATAAAGTCCTTTCCGTTAGCCACGAAGTCGGTCTCGCACTTCAAGGCGAGCGTCGCGGCGAAGCCGTCAACATTCTTAACGAGCACACAACCATTCGAAGTCTCGCGGTCAGAACGCTTTGCAGCGATGGCAAGACCACGCTCACGGAGGAGGTCCTTAGCCTTGTCGAAATCGCCTTCGGCCTCTGTCAGGGCCTTCTTTACATCAGCAAGTCCTGCGCCGGTCATAGCGCGAAGCTTCTTAATATCTTCTATAGAAACAGCCATTTTCTTGAAAATTAAAGTTTAATATGAAATTGATAAAGTTACTCAGCAGCAGGTGCCTCCTCCTCTGCAACAGGTGCCTCCTCCTTCACGGCATCCTCTACGGGCTCTTCTGCCTTAGGAGCCTCCTCTACGGGAGCTTCCTTGCGGGCACGGCGAGCACGCTTCGGCTTTGCGTCGGCAACCTCTTCGCTCTGCTCGGTGGCGGCCTTTTCATCAGCCTTCTCTGCCTTACGCTCCTCAAGACCTTCTGCTATGGCGGCGCAACAAGCATTCAGGACCACCTCAATAGAGTCCTTCGCGTCGTCGTTAGCTGGAATAACATAATCGATATCATTCGGGTTTGAGTTCGTGTCCACCATTGCAAATACTGGGATACCCAGACGAACAGCCTCCTTGACGGCAATGTGCTCCTTCATAACATCTACCACGAAGAGTGCAGAAGGAAGGCGTGTCAGGTCGACAATGGAACCAAGGTTCTTCTCCAACTTGGCACGCTGGCGGGTAATCTGCAGCAGCTCACGCTTTGAGAGATTGGCAAATGTACCGTCGTTCATCAGCTTGTCTATGTTTGTCATTTTCTTAACAGCCTTGCGAATGGTAGGAAAGTTGGTAAGCATACCGCCCGGCCAACGCTCGATCACATAAGGCATGTTCACGGAAGTGGCCTTGTCAGCCACAATCTCCTTGGCCTGTTTTTTAGTAGCGACAAACAAGATTTTCTTTCCTGACTTAGCGATGCCCTTCAAAGCCTCGGCAGCCTCGTCGATTTTAGCTACCGTCTTATTCAGGTCGATGATATGAATGCCATTGCGCTCCATGAAGATATAGGGAGCCATAGCTGGATTCCACTTGCGGCGAAGGTGGCCAAAGTGGCAACCTGCCTGAAGTAACTGGTCGAAATTTGTTCTTGACATTTCTTCTTTCTTTTTAATTGTTTACTTTCCTTTTAATTCTATTTGCTCAGAACCAATCCATGGGTAATCGCATGGAAAGCGAGTCGCACGGATTTAGATACTAAACGACAGTTCGGTTTATCATGCCGGACAAAGGCGGCATCGCCACGCTCCGTCCCCACAGGATATTAACGCTTACTGAACTGGAAGCGGCGACGAGCCTTGGGCTGACCCGGCTTCTTACGCTCAACAGCACGAGAGTCGCGCGTGAGGAAGCCTGCATCCTTCAGCTGCTTCTTATCTTCTGCGTTCACCTTGACGAGCGCGCGGGCAATGGCGAGGCGAAGTGCCTGGCTCTGGCCTGTATAGCCGCCGCCATCAAGATTAGCCTTGATATCATATTTCTCAGCAACCTCAAGCAGCTGCAGTGGCTGCTTAACCACATACTGCAGGATTGCTGATGGGAAGAATACGGTGATATCCCTCTTATTGATTGTGATCTTACCGGTACCCTCAGAAAGGTATACACGAGCTACAGCGCTCTTGCGGCGACCAATTGCATTGATTACTTCCATCTTGATTCCTTATTATTTATACTGGTTAATATCGATTGACTTTGGCTTCTGGGCTTCCTGCTGATGCTCTGAACCTTCATAGACATAGAGGTTTTTGAGCAGAGCGCGGCCGAGAGGACCCTTTGGCAGCATACCTTTCACTGCGTGGCGGAGAATGCGCTCCACACCGTTCTTACGAGTGCGAAGTTCCGCCGGCGTGTTGAAACGCTGACCGCCGGGATAACCAGTATAGCGAGTGTAAACCTTATCGGTTTCCTTCTTACCTGTGAAAACCACCTTTTCGGCATTGATAATGATTACATTGTCTCCACAGTCCACATGAGGCGTGAAGTTTGGCTTGTACTTTCCGCGAAGCAACTTGGCTACTTTTGTGCAGAGACGACCAACAATCTGGTCGGTGGCATCCACTACCACCCACTCCTTAGTAGCTGTTTCCTTGTTCACGGAAATAGTCTTGTAACTTAAAGTGTTCATCTTAAAATTTAAATTTTACTACTAAAAAACATTTTTCCTTACTAATTCCAGCAGAGACCTCACGGCGCCTCCAGTCTAAAAGAGACCATCCATGGCTTTCGCTCTGCCGCACGGCTGATTCACTAACCGCGCCGTCCGGCCAAAGGCGACGCTATTAACACAACCATGTCTTGGGGCTCTAAGCGTGCCCCAATCAATCGGATTGCAAAATTACTCATTATTTATAAATCAGACAAGGGCAGCAGGAGACAAAACGAACGGATTTATAAATTATTAACAAAATTAAGTTTCTTTATCTCTTTCCGTTATTGGAAGTACAGGAAAAAACAATCTTGGAGAATGCGGGCGATAAACGCTGACAAGCCCGGAAGTAGTCCCAGGAAAATCTTTTTTATACTTTTTTTCCTGAAAGCCTTGGTGCAGAACGAAAAAAATCATACCTTTGCTGCCAGAATTTGGAACTTTAATATCTGTCTCTTATACACATCTCCGAGCCCACGAGA
>CAUULA010000150.1:0-3964 GCA_963545855.1 uncultured Prevotella sp. | reverse complement strand
TACACTCGACTAGTCGTCGGCAGCGTCAGATGTGTATAAGAGACAGGTAATACTCTCTTTGGGGATTATTGTATGGATATGATCCTATTGCCGGAGGCTACTTCTGCTTGCTCTTTATATGTGATGAGTTTTCCGCAGATGACCACCGTCTGTCCTTTCTTAATCTGGTCGCCGGATGTGAATGCAGCTCCGTTCTTGTTCTTTCCTCCGTATATCTGCAGGTGGTTGGCGTCGTTACCATCGACAGATATGAAGTAAGTAATAGAGCCGTATTTCTCGGAGAAACTACCTGGATCCGAGACGATACCCTTTATGTAGACTTCCGCCTGTGGATTGTTGACCCCGTTGGCGACAAGGCTCAGCGCACGAGTAACATCATAAGGCGACGCTTCGGTGCCCAAGCCCGTTCCCGCGATATTGGCATAAGGATCGGTTATAATCTCTATGTCATCCGTGTTTCTTATGATGATTTCCCAGGTATCCCTGTATCTTTTGAAGATACCGGTAATGTTCATCTTGGCATTGGGCATCGTGTCGTTGGCGAAGTCGGCAAAGTTGCTGTTGTAGAGCATGACATTGGAGTCCTGCTCTTTGAAGTACCACGCCTTGGCTCCGGGGCCTGCGCCGTGGTCTGCAAGCGTATGGCTTTCTTTCCAGAAGAGCGGACTCACATTCCGCAGGACGCCCAGTTTCCCGCAATCCTTGAACAGATCCCATTTGGTGGGCGTCGTTCCTACGGCAAAGACCTCGGGAGTTACCTTGTTGCCGGTAGACAGAATCTTGTAGTGCTTGTCCCATGTGAAACGGCTCATGGCGCCTAAATAGGTATCTCCTTTATCGTTGCTGGTCAGCATGCCTATTTCCGGCTGCAGCGCATAGTTGCCTACATAGAGGTCTTTCAGGTCTACAAGTATTTCCGTTCCTATGGGCAGGAATCCGTAGATGCCGTTTTGGGATATGGCGACTATGATGGCTCCGGAGTTGTCTTGTATGGAAATCTCGTTGTAGAAGTTTCCTGCTTCGTCGCTGCTGGTAACGATTCCCTTTATCTGAATGTTGTCTGTGATTTGGCGGTAGCTGCGTCCCTGCTGGTATCCGAGCGACATCTCGGCGGCAAATTTCTCCTTCAGCTGGGCAATGGTCATGAGTTGCGATTCCGTGATATCTTGATTGCCGAAGACCTTGTCGCTGACTTGAGGCTCGGCAAAGTTCTCTCCCATGCAGGATGCGAGGAGCAGGCCCGCAAGTGCGAAAGCAATATATTTTGATGTTTTCATTTCTGTTTACTTTTAGAATCTGTATGAAACCTGGAACATGCCGTTAGTTCCGAACATGTAATACTTCTTTGGGTTGCGGGAGAACTTATAGGCACGATAGCTCGTTGAACCGTTGTTCCTCAGCGTGTAGTCGCTGCGACTCTGCTCGTAACCTCCCGAAACGATGCTCTGGTTGTTGAGGATGTTCGTAACCATCAGGTAGAAATAGAGCTGTCCGTGCTTCAGGCGTACCGACTTGCCGATACTTCCGTCGAGCATCCAGCCCCCGTGCCCCTTGGCTTGCGGCGGTGTTATGATTCCGCCGTCGTTGTCGACAAAGCCTCCGTTTATGAGGGAACTCTTGTATCGGTAGCTCGGCGAGTAGGCCAGATAGATGCGGTCATACCAGTTTCCGTTCAGTTCGATGTTCCATCCTTTTTGATGGAAGCTCATGCCGATGCTGGTTGCCGTGAGCGGGGTACTGCTCTCGCGCATTCCCCTGTTGTATAGGAGTTCGTCGGTATATTTTGCCGATGTGGAGTTCAGGTAGCGCACATCGGCGTTGTTGATGTATTTTCCCTCGCTGATGGTTCCCAGCGCCGTCAGCTCCAGAAACGAGGCAAGCTTGAATTTCATGCCGCCCTCCAGTCCGTAGTAGGCTTTCTTGATGTTTGTCATGGAAACATACGAGAAAGAGTTGATGTCGTCGAAGTAGAAGTTCTGCCATTCCGTTACATTGGTCATACGGTTGTAGTAGGCATTGAGGTTGGCGTTGAACCATGAGTTCTTAAACTGGTATCCCACCTCGGAGCTGAACAGTCGTTCGCTGTGCAGGTTGTTTACGAATTCATTGTTCATTTCCGGCGATACGAATGCCGTGTTGGCCTGGGGGGCACGATGTTCATAGCCGAGCCCGAGCATGATGACATGTCCGTGTCCGAAATCATAGTTTGCGCCGAACTTGACCCCTCCGGAGAAGAAGCTGGACTTCTTGCTCTTGCCTTCGGAGAACTCCGCGAACATGCCGTTGCGCATGAATCCGTTGCGATACATGTTGTCATAGCCCACTTTGGCGGCGATGGTGTAGTGGAGGTTACCTATGTTTTCAGCATAGCTGCTCCACAGTATTCCCTTGCGCACCGTGAGCTCATAGTCATACCCGAACTTGTCTCCCTCATAGACGAGCTTGCCCAGACGGTTGGGCCCCATGGTGTTGAGGTCGTACTGCACCCGTGGGTCTGACAGAGAATAGGTGCCTATGGCATACGAGTTTATATTGTGAAAGCTGCCTCCTCCGAGCATGTCGTCCATGGTCTGGTAGTGGCGTCCCTTGTTCTGGCCGGCCAGAAAGCCCAGGTTGAACACCTTGTCCTTGCCGAAATGGGTCGTAAAGGTGGAAGCAAGGTTTAGCATGAGGTTGTCGCTATGCTTAGCCTGGATGTAGTACATCAGGTCTTTACCCTGCGCTTTGAGCTGCTGGTTGGCATGGTAGAGCCTGTCCCAGTTGATTTGTCGGTTGGCCTTGTTCTGCCACCATGCCACGGCCGTGTTCCAGTCGGCTATGGCCTGCGGGGTCCTGTAGCGTGAGTTGTTCTCGTCCCACACATCATAATACGAGCTTGGCAGGTTTCTCCAGTAGTCCGGCTGAGGGTTGTCGCTCCCGTTATAGTTCAGCTTTGTGCTCTTGTACATGCCGTATTTTCCGAGCAGGGTGGTCGTGAGCTTGCTGTGTTCGTTGATCTCCCAATCCCATGTGAGCAAGGCTGCCGGGGTGTAGTCGTTGATGACCCTTGAATTTCTCCGATGCCCGTTCTGATAGCCCCAGTAGGGGTTATACTGATAGTCGTTGGCCAGCCAGTAGGCCTCGTCCGTGGAAGCCCCCTGTGTGGAGCGTTCGGTCGGGTTGCCCCATGTGGCAAACGAGAGGCTGTGCCCTGCGTCCCATTTCTTCTGTACGCCGAAGTAATAGGAGAGGGAGTTATAGAATGTTCCCTCCACATATCCCCTGTTGGCCCAGCGATAGGTTATGCCGGCGGCTATGGCCCATCCTTTCTTGTTGAATCCTGACGCATAGGTGTACATGCCGCGCAGCATGTAGTTGCGGTTGGCAGCTGCCACGGCGGCATAATGTCCTGCCTGCATGCTTCCCGCGCGGAGGTCATAGTTGTTGCTTCCGGCCATTCCCGTCATGGAGAAGTTGTTGCTCTCGAAAGGCAAGGCAAAGTCTACATTACGGATAAATCGGTTCAGCCCGCCTACATCCGAATAGCGGAACTGCCCCGACTCCATGTCGTTCATCGAGGCTCCATTGATGTAAATGTCGTTGTGTTTCTGTCCGAGTGCCCGGAAGCGGAAGCGCATGGGCGAGAACCGGAACCCCACTTCTGAGGCATAGGCATTGGTGTTAGAGTTCAAGATGGTGATATTCTGCGACATGTTATCATCTTCGCCCAACTGTGCCTCGGTGAAGGTGAAAGCCGACTCGTCCATCGTCTTGGCCGTGTTTTGCTCCGTATTGGTGTTCTGGGCAAAGGCCAAGGAAGTGTAACAAAGAGCTATCACTGCTAATTTCAGCTTGTTCTGCATAAGATAAAATTAATTGTTAGTCATATATGTGTTGCAAATTTACTTAATATTTTTGATACCGAGAAGTGTTTTTGGTTAAAATTCAGCGAAAACATGGCTTGTTTCGAAAATTATTGCGATAT
>CAUULA010000149.1:0-4089 GCA_963545855.1 uncultured Prevotella sp. | reverse complement strand
CGTATAACTGTTTACTATAAACATACTAACTCATTTTTTGGTTATTATCACTTATAAATTCACTTCATTCAGATACGGCATTGACATCTGGGCACCGCGGCGGATAACGGAGATAGAAGACGCCTTATTGGCAAAGAGGATGGCTTCCTCTAAATTATTTCCTCTGCAAAGCGATGCGCAAAGAGCCCCGCAAAATGTATCACCGGCTGCCGTGGTATCCACTGCCTTGACCTTAAAGGCAGGAACCTTCACCAGTTTACCGTCGATGCGGGCGTAGACACCTTTACATCCCATGGTAATAATAATATTCTTTACACCCAGTTTCTGAATCTCATCCATTGCCTTTGCAGCATCCTCGTCAGTCCGGATGTTAACACCCGCAATATATTCTGCCTCTGTCTCATTTGGAATGAGCAAGTCCACATTCCTCAGCAATGCCTCTGGAAGAGGACTTTTCGGAGCCGGAGCCGGGTTCAGGATTACACAGGCTCCATGCTTTTTCCCAAGCTCGGCAGCCTTGATAACGGTATCAATCGGAGTTTCCAACTGCATTAGCAGAACAGCAGCCTCCGCAAAAAGAGGCTCGGCCGCCATTATATCGTCCGGCATCAGAAGCCCATTGGTTCCCGAATCTATTATAATACTATTCTCCCCACTGGGGATTGTACAGATCAAAGCTACCCCGGAAGAGGCCTGATTGGAGATGGATGAATATGAAACATCAATACCTTCCTTTCCCAGCATCTCCATTATGGAATGCCCAAAACTATCATCTCCTAACTTACATATGAACGCTGTATCTCCTCCGAGGCGTGCAGCAGCCACAGCCTGATTCGCACCTTTCCCTCCATGATTCGTCATAAAGTCATGCCCTATCAGAGTTTCGCCGGGTTTAGGGAAGTGCCCCGCCGATATTACCATATCCGTATTGGCGCTCCCAATAACCAAAATTTTGTTTTTTTCGTTCATTATCATGGTACAAATGGTTAATATTTCTGCTCAATCGATTGTGCGAAGATAAAGAATAAGCATGAAAACTCCAAAATATTTCTTAATTTTTTGGCATAAAGTCGTTTTTTTTATATCTTTGGGCCGTAAATCGAATCCCCTGACACCATGAAGAAAGAAACCTTAGAAGACATCGTAAGAATTACGGGCTTCTCAAAAACAACGATTTCGCGAGTGCTGAACGGCAAAGGAGAAGAGTTCAGAATCAGTCTCGATACCATAGAAAAAGTATTGCATACTGCCCGTGAAATCAATTATAGACCCAATCTTCTTGCACAAACATTGCGCAAGAAATCCGGCAACACCATCGCCCTTGCCGTTCCTCACTTGAGTAATCCGTTCTTCGCGAGCATTGCCAGCAATATCTCTATCGAAGCAAAAAAGAATGATTTTATGGTGATGCTTTTCGACACTCAGGAAGATCCCCAGCTCGAAAGTAACGCCATTGACGCCATGGTCGACTACCATGTAGACGGCATCATCATCGTTCCTTGCGGCGAAAACCCAAAGCGGCTCGAGGAAATCAGTAAGAATACTCCCGTCATTCTTGTCGACCGTTACTTCCGAAGCTCATTCCTGCCCTACATTTCAACCAACAATCTCGAAGGTGCTTATCAGGCAATGAAGCTACTCCTCACAAGCGGACACAAGGAAATACTCGTCATCGGGGGACCCACCGTATCTGTTACTACCCAGGAAAGAATCATGGGATGCCGCAAGGCCATGGACGCTTTCGGGGAAGGGGCCCACATGCTGGTGCTTGGAAATGAGTTTTCCATCCAGAACGGATATATAGAAACCAAGCTCGCCCTGCAGAGAGACACACCGCCAACAGCCATCTTCACGCTCAGCAACACCATTTTCCTCGGCACCTACAAAGCCCTCGAGGAACAAGGGCTGAGCATCCCCGACGACATTTCCGTCATTACCTTTGACAACAACCTCTCCCTCGACTTCATGAAGCCGGCCATCACGCGTGTTGCACAACCTATCCAGAGCATGGGCATCGCGGCCATCAAACTGCTCGTTACCTGCATCCGCGAACACCGGGTACTCCACTCCAAGATGCTCATGACGCCGACGCTTACCGTCCGGGATTCCGTAAATATCAGAAGATGACATAAGTGTCTGAAAGGCTTATACCCTTCTACTTAAGAAATTCGGGAAATCGTTTGCATGCTGAGAAAAATATGATTACTTTTGCCGCAAAAACAAAAAGTAATCTGAAAAAAAGTATGAAAAATCTCTTTTCATGTTGTCTCTTGTGTCTTCTGGCAACCTCCCTATCTGCTCAAAACCAAGACGGGAAAACACGCCAATGGGCTATTCAGGCAAGCTTTGGCGGCATCACGCTCTCCGACGGCTCGCCTGACGGGCAGGATTTCTATCTGAATGAAGACCAGGGAAACACCTTCCATCTCACGGCCGACTACTTCCTGACCCGCCGACTGGCACTCACGGGGGGCATCTACTGGGAACAAGACGGCATGATGACCGATGTCGCGGACGGAATCGGAATGAAGAAAGTCAACATGACAGGCATACTGGCCGGTGCAAAATTCTATTTCTTCCCCACCAAATGGATAGTTCAGCCCTATGTGGGAGCCGCGCTCATGACCAACTTCCTGAATCTCGGAAACAAGAAAGGGTCAGGAACCTACATGGCAAAACAGGCTTATCCCGGGGCTTATTTCCAGATGGACTACGATGTGCAGTGCCCGGCCCTGACGGCCACGCCTAAGCTCGGTGTCGACATCCGCCTGTTCAGCACCGTCTCGCTATGCCTCGACGGCGACCTTCGGTTCGGCTTGTGGGGGCATAACCGCTACACCGTGAGATACATAGACGGACCGAAAGCCGGGCAAGTGAGCCTCCATGTCAACGATAACATCCGCACGGCCGTCAATATCGGACTGAAAGTAGACTTCCCTTTCAAGAGGATTTCGGAGAATACACGCAATAATCTCATGCTCTTCCTCTACTCGTTGTTTGCATCCGGAAATTGAAATCGGGAGCTGCAGAACATCCGCTCTTGGGAGCATCAGTCCTTCTCATACATATCCATTTTCCTCAAATCCTGATAAGTAGTCTGTATATCCTGCCTGTCGATGCCGAAAGAACGGTCTACCATACGCGGCTTGTCGCCCAGCGAATGCGAGAAAAGCCAGTCATAGGTCTTCTGAAGATAGAACACGCGGGCAAGATATCCATGCGACCCTCCCTGCACCCAGTCATAGCGCAGGAGCTTGTCTTGAGCCTTATCCTGAAGGGTTTTGACCACCCGTTTGCTCTGTTCCACGGACACGGCGCGGTCGGCGGTGCCGTGCATGATCCAGAGAGGCAGCCGCCCGAGTCCCTGCATATCCTCCAGGCTGCATCCCCCACAGAGAGCCATGGCGGCAGCTATCTTCTCGGGATAGGTGCCCGCGAAGTCGAGCGTGCCGTATCCGCCCAGGCTCATACCAAGCACATAGATGCGTGAACGGTCCACCTCGTAGTGTTCCTCCATCCATTCCAGAAGGTCGTTGAGCTTTTTCGGGCTCCATGCTCCTCCCGGATTCTGCGGAGCTATGACGAAAGTGGGGATGATGCGACCCTTCTCTATGGCATCGAGCGTGCCGTATCGGCGCACCCGATCGAGATTGTTGCCACAAAGGCTTGCCCCGTGAAGGAAGATCACGAGCGGCAGCGGATGGCGGTCGGCCTCATATTCATCGGGGGTGAAGAGCAGGAAATTGTAGCCTCCGGGGACTACTCCGCGCTTCGCCTCAATCTTTCCCTTGGTCTGCGCGCCCACAGGAAGTGCCGTCCATAGCAACAGCATCATATAAAACAGGATTCGCTTCATGCTTCTGATGATTTTTAATATCCGGCAGAATTGCTGCCGACCTGCGCCCTTTAATTGGACAAAGAGTCATGTCCATGCCGCGGGTCGTGATACCTGCAAAGATAAGGGAAAGGCGCCAGAACGCCAAAATTATTCCCGGTCGGGGACAAAAATCAACTTTTTTTATAATATTTTTCCATTCTATGCACGATTTTTGCCACCTTTGCATCTGTCTCTTATACACATCTGACGCT
>CAUULA010000148.1:0-4111 GCA_963545855.1 uncultured Prevotella sp. | reverse complement strand
TGAGCCTTGTTGTAATAGCTATAATACCCTCTATGCTCTTTGGCATGTATAATATAGGCTATCAGAATTATATGGCTGCCGGAATTGTTGATATCCCATTTTGGGATGCTTTTACCTATGGGCTACTTGCATTGTTGCCGAAAATCTTGGTAAGCTATATCGTTGGTCTCGGCATTGAATTTGCATGGGCTCAATGGAAACACGAGGAAATACAGGAAGGCTACTTAGTTACGGGCATTCTGATTCCTCTGATAATTCCAATCAATACTCCATTATGGATCTTGATATTGGCTATTGCATTTGCTGTTATTTTTGCAAAAGAGATTTTTGGCGGCACTGGAATGAATATCTTCAATGTTGCCATAGCTGCTCGTATGTTCCTTTTCTTTTCTTATTCCAATAAGATGACGGGGGATCAAGTATGGGTAGCCAACAACACCATTTGCGGACTGGGGCACGCTCTCCCTGACGCCTTTACCTGTGCCACCCCTCTCAGCAAGCTCATGCAGGGAGATGTCGTGCCATTCAATTGGAACATGATAACCGGACTGATTCCCGGATCTGTGGGGGAGACATCCGTAATTGCAATAGCCATTGGAGCATTCATACTTTTATGGACGGGCATTGCTTCTTGGAAGACTATGGGGGGTGTTTTTGTCGGTGGTATTGCAATGGCATGTGTGTTCCAAGCTTTGGGGATGACAGAAATGCCATGGTGGCAACACATTATTCTTGGGGGATTCTGCTTTGGCGCCGTATTCATGGCAACTGACCCTGTTACGAGTGCCCGCACGGAGCCAGGAAAATATATCTATGGGCTATTGGTCGGTGCCCTTGCTATTATAGTCAGAGTAATGAATCCCGGATATCCGGAGGGCATGATGCTGGCAATCTTCTTTGGTAATATGTTCGCACCGCTTATTGACTATTGTGTGGTTCAGCGCAATATCACCCATCGTGCTAACCGTATCAGTAAAAAATAAGAAAGGATGGAACATGAAAACAAATTCTAATTCATATACGATTATCTATTCAGTCGTTCTTGTGCTGATAGTTGCATTCTTGCTGGCTTTTGTCTCTAAGAGTCTGGAAGGGAAACAAAATGCCAACATTGCTCTCGACAAAAAGAAACAAATACTCTATTCTCTTAATATTCGCAACATGACCAATGAAAAAGCAGAATCTTTATATAAAAAGGTGGTGGAGGCTGACGAAATTATAGATGAAAACGATAAAGTTCTATCTCCAGGAACAGCGGGAGGGGAAAAAGATGGATTCGCCCTTAACAGCGCTGATCAGAAATCAGGCAAACTTGCTCTGTTCCTGTGTAAAGTGAACGGCAAGCGCAAGTATGTGATACCTCTTTATGGGATGGGGCTCTGGGGCGCTATCTTAGGTTATATTTCCTTAAATGAAGACAAGACTACCGTTTATGGAGTCTACTTTAATCATGAGAGCGAAACAGCAGGGTTAGGGGCAGAAATTAAAGATAACCAAAGCTGGCAAGAGAAATTTCAAGGTAAGAAAATCTTTAAGACAAAAGATGCTAAATCCATCTCTCTTTCTGTAAACAAAAAAGTAGATGATGTTACAACCCAAGTAGATGCCGTTACGGGAGCAACACTTACATCTAACGGGGTAACGGACATGCTGCACTCTTGTCTTGAAAAATATATGGTCTTCTTAAGCAATAAATAACATGGCGCTATTTAATAAACAAAATAGAGAAGTATTTACAGATCCTCTTAATCTGGACAATCCCATTATTGTTCAAGTGCTCGGCATTTGCTCAGCACTCGCCGTAACCACTCAGCTGAAGCCTGCCATCGTAATGGGATTGGCAGTTACGATAATCACGGCATTCTCGAATGTAATCATTTCAGTTATCCGTAATACAATCCCAACGCGAATACGCATCATCGTACAGCTTGTAGTAGTTGCGGCCCTCGTTACCATTGTAAGCCAAGTGCTCAAGGCATATAATTATGATGTAAGCGTGCAGCTGTCTGTATATGTAGGATTAATCATTACCAACTGCATTCTCATGGGACGACTTGAGGCTTTTGCTATGATGAACAAGCCTTGGCCTTCTTTTCTTGACGGATTGGGCAATGGGCTGGGATACGCCTTGATCCTCGTCATTGTGGGTACCGTCCGTGAATTCTTTGGGCGAGGCAGCTTGCTGGGCATCCAGATTATCCCAGGCTCCGTATATCAAGCTGGCTATATGAACAACGGTATGATGACCATGCCAGCCATGGCACTCATTCTTTTGGGTTGTGTCATTTGGATGCACCGTGCATACTTTTATAAAGAGGAGGATAAATAATGGAACACCTGATAAGCTTATTCTTTCGCAGCATCTTCGTTGACAACATGATTTTTGCATTCTTCCTTGGAATGTGCTCGTATTTGGCAGTTTCAAAGAATGTAAAAACCAGCCTCGGACTTGGAGCAGCTGTTACTTTCGTACTTGTAGTTACTGTTCCTGTCGATTATCTGCTGCAGACAAAAGTCTTAGACCCATTAGGACTTTCCTATTTGAGCTTCATCCTTTTCATTGCCGTTATTGCTGCAATTGTGCAAATCGTTGAAATGGTTGTGGAGAAGTATTCACCCTCACTTTATGGTGCACTCGGAATATTCTTGCCTCTCATAGCAGTAAACTGTGCCATCATGGGTGCCTCTCTCTTTATGCAGCAGCGCATCCATATGGAGCCAAGCAGCAGCCAGTATATAGGCAATGTGATAGATGCCGTGGTATATGCACTTGGTTCTGGCTTAGGATGGATGCTGGCAATCGTTTCCATGGGAGCCATCCGAGAGAAAATGCAATATTGTGATGTGCCCAAGCCCTTGAAAGGTCTCGGCATAACATTTATTACCGTGGGACTCATGGCCATGGCTATGATGTGCTTTGGTGGACTTAAAATATAATGTATTACGATGGAGCAGTTTATTCTTAATAGTATTATTGTATTTCTTGTTACCATTTTACTTCTGGTGGCCATCTTGCTCATTGCCAAGAAATATCTGAGTCCGAGCGGGAATGTGAACATTAAGATTAATGACGACAAAACCATCAGCGTAGAGCAAGGCAATAGTCTAATGTCCACCTTGAACGAAAATGGCATCTACCTCTCTTCTGCCTGTGGGGGCAAAGCCAGCTGTGGACAGTGCAAAGTGCAAGTCCTTGAAGGTGGTGGAGAAATCTTAGACTCGGAGCGTCCTCACTTTAGCCGTAAACAAATAAAGGAACATTGGCGCTTGGGATGCCAATGCAAAGTTAAGGGAGATTTGACGATAAAGGTGCCAGAATCTATTCTTGGAGTCAAGGAGTGGGAGTGTACCGTTATCTCCAATAGAAATGTATCAAGCTTTATCAAGGAGTTTAAGGTAGCCTTGCCTCCTGGAGAACATATGGATTTTGTGCCCGGTTCTTATGCCCAGATTAAAATACCTGCGTATGAGTGCATTGACTACGATAAAGATTTTGATAAAGACATGATAGGGGATGAATATCTAGGAACATGGCAGAAATTTAATATTCTATCATTGAAAGCCCATAATCCCTCACCAACCGTCCGTGCCTATTCCATGGCCAATTATCCGGCAGAAGGCGATATCATTACTCTTACAGTGCGCATAGCTTCACCGCCTTTCCTTCCCCGGCCACAAGTAGGGTTTCAGGATGTGCCCACAGGTATAGGCTCTTCCTATATCTTCTCTCTCAAGCCGGGGGATAAAGTAATGATGAGCGGTCCTTACGGGGACTTCCATCCTCACTTTGATTCTAAAAAAGAGATGATATGGATTGGCGGAGGAGCTGGCATGGCACCGTTGCGATCACAAATCATGTATATGCTGAAAACCCTGCACACCCGCGACCGAGAGATGCACTTCTTCTACGGAGCCCGTGCTTTAGTCGAAGCTTTCTTCCTTGAAGACTTCTGGGAATTGGAAAAGGAATACCCCAATTTCCACTTCCATCTGTCCTTAGACCGTCCTGATTCCAAGGCTGATGAGGCAGGAATTAAATATTATACAGGATTCGCAGTTAACTGCATACGGGATACTTACATAAAGAATCATGAGGCCCCGGAGGATTGCG
>CAUULA010000147.1:0-4116 GCA_963545855.1 uncultured Prevotella sp. | reverse complement strand
GTCTACAACATTGACAAGACAGTGCTGTGCATCACGAACATCGTCAAGAAACTTGAGACAACTCTGAAGACCAAGGTAGCCCATGTATATGTAGGAGTCGGAGGAAGATCTATCCGCAGCATCAAGAATGTGATTATAAAGGAGCTTCCCGTTGAGACCACCGTTACCCAAGAGATGGTAAACGAGCTCATGGATGCCAACCGCAACATGAGCTACCCGGAGCAGGAGATACTGGATGCTGCGACACAGGAATACAAAGTGGACAACCAGTATCAGCTTGATCCGGTGGGCATCCCATGCCACCGCCTGGAAGGAAATTTCCTGAATATCTTGTGGCGTAAGGCATTCTATAAAAATCTGAACAAGTGCTTCGACGAGGCGGGAATAGCCATTGCCGAAATGTATCTGGCTCCCTTGGCGTTAGCCGATAGTGTGCTTACCGAAAATGAAAAGCGTGCCGGATGCGTGCTGGTCGACCTCGGAGCCGATACCACGACCATATCCGTCTACTACAAGAATATTCTCCGCCATTTGGCCGTTATTCCAATCGGAGGCGACAACATCACGAAAGACATCGCCTCGCTGCAGATGGAGGAGAAAGACGCGGAAGCCCTTAAACTCAAACATGCAAGAGCATTTACCGACAATAGCGACATTGATAATTCCCTCATGCTTTCCATCGACCAAGACCGCCAGATGGAAAGCCGCAGATTCATTGAAATCGTTGAGGGGCGAATCGAGGAAATCATAGAGAATGCATGGTTCCAGGTCCCCAATGAGTATGTAGACAAGTTGATCGGAGGCATCGTCCTGACAGGCGGCGGCTCCAACATGCCCGAGATAGAGCATGCGTTCCGCAACCATACCCATGTGGGAAAGATCAGGATTGCAAAGTTCGTTACCCAGACCATCAACTCCAACATCCCGGAGATCATGGCCCATGACGGAAAGATGAATACCGTTCTCGGTTTACTTGAGAAGGGTGATATGAACTGCGCGGGAGATGAAATCACCAACGACCTGTTCATCAACCCCGAAACCAAGCAGGGCCCAACTACTGAAGACCTGCACCGCGACCCTCGGCCTATCAGTGAGACCACCGGCCGGGGCATCGTCCAGACCGAGGCGGAGAAACTGAAGGCAGAAGAGGAAACTCGCAGGAGGAAAGAGGAGGAAGAAGAGGAAGCCCGCAAAAAGACCGAGGCCGAAGAAGAGAGAATCGCCGCAGAGAAGAAGGAAAACAGCGTATTGAACAAGACCCTGAAGTTCCTGAAGAAGTTCGGTTCCTCCATTATCTCCGGTGAAGAGTAACGCAAAGACCAACAGTAATCCCATTAAAATCCAGAAAATATGAAACCTCAGATATTAGATTTCGGCGAACCCGAACAGGAAAGCACCTATATTAAGGTCATCGGTGTTGGTGGCGGTGGCGGCAATGCAGTCAACCACATGTACAAGGAAGGCATCCATGATGTGAGTTTCGTACTTTGCAATACAGATGCCCAGGCACTCAACGACTCTCCCGTACCGGTCCATCTCCAGTTAGGAAAGGAAGGCCTCGGTGCGGGAAACAAGCCGGCCAAGGCCCGTCAGGCAGCAGAGGAGACCATCGAAGACATCAAGGGCATGCTCAGCGACGGCACCAAGATGGCATTCATCACGGCAGGTATGGGCGGCGGAACCGGTACGGGGGCTGCTCCCGTCATTGCGCAAGCAAGCAAGGAGATGGGAATTCTCACCGTAGGCATTGTTACGATTCCCTTCCGCTTCGAGGGCGAGAAGAAAATCGACCAGGCTCTTGACGGTGTCGAGGAGATGTCCAAGCATGTAGACGCATTGCTCGTCATCAACAACGAGCGGCTCCGAGAAATCTATCCGGAACTTACCGTGCTCGATGCTTTTGGCAAAGCGGACGACACTTTGAGCGTAGCAGCCAAGAGCATAGCCGAGATTATCACCAACCACGGGCTCATCAACCTCGACTTCAACGATGTAAAAACGGTGTTGAAAGACGGCGGCGTAGCCATCATGAGCACGGGTTACGGCGAAGGGGAAGGCCGTGTCAAGAAAGCCATTGACGACGCACTCAACTCCCCCTTGCTCAACGACAACGACATCTTCAACTCCAAGAAGATCCTGTTGAGCATCAACTTCTGCAACGAGAAGGGCGACAACAACGGACTGATGATGGAGGAGATGAACGATGTAAACGACTTCATGGCCAAGTTTGGCAGCGACTTTGAAATAAAATGGGGGCTTGCCACCGATCCCGACCTTGGCAAACAGGTCAAGGTAACCATCCTCGCCACCGGATTCGGAATCGAGGATGTGGACGGCATGAACTCCCACCTTACCAACAAACGCACGCAGGAAGAGGCCGACCGCATCGCCCAGGAAGAGGAAAAAGCTGCCGAACGACAGGATCGCCGCAACCGTTATTATGGCAAAGACTCCGACAACAAGCAATACAAGCGCCGCCCGCACATCTTCCTGTTCCGTCCGGAGGACCTCGACAACGAGGATGTAATCCTCGCCGTTGAGAACACCCCGACCTACAAGCGCACGCGCCAGATGCTCGAGAACATCCGCGAACAGGCAGCGGGAAACATCACACACAACACCGAGGAGGAGAAGAAAGACCCCGTGCAGGGCATCATCAACTTCTCCGAAGGCTAAAAAAGAAATGAAAATGGACTTATACGAGAAAATCAGCGAAGACATCAAGGAGGCCATGAAGGCACGCGACAAGGTGCGCCTGATGACCCTCCGCAACATCAAGAAGGTTTTTCTGGAAGCCAAGACGGCACCGGGAGCCAACGACATACTGGAGGACGCAGCGGCTATGAAGATTCTCCAGAAGCTGGCCAAGCAAGGCAAAGAGACCGCCTCCACCTATATCCAGGCCGGGCGGCAGGATCTCGCGGACGAAGAGCTGGCTCAGGTGGAAGTCATCGAAAGCTATCTCCCACAACCATTCTCAGAAGAGGAAATAGAGAAGGCGGTGAAGGACATCATCGCCCAGACCGGTGCCACGAGCATGAAAGAGATGGGCAAAGTCATGGGAGAGGCCTCCAGGCAACTGGCCGGCAAGGCCGACGGCGGCACCATTTCGAGAATCGCAAAGAAGCTGTTAGCGTAGTTCAAAGCTACATCCATATTCAGAGGGGCGGCTGCAGGGCCGCCCCTCTTTTGTGCCACGACACGGCCCCGGGACTACGAGAAGAGCTCCCGGAGCACCGCAAACGACCTCAGTACAGGAAAATTAGGGATATGGAGTCTGTAATAGGTCAGTATCCATTCCGCACAGCGGTTGCGCTCCTCCCTGCTCATCCTGAAGAGGTGCATCGACTCATAGTTCATCCGCATGAGAAGGACTATCCTGGAAGCTTCGGAAGGAGGAACAAAATCAGGATGAAGAGGTGGCTTCCTGCAGAATATGCCACTTCTCAGATCGAAGAAATCACCCTCCTCATAGTCCTCCAGATTCGGGTAGAAGCCTATGAAACGGCTGAGTCTCATCATGAAGACAAGGTGGAAATTGCTGAACGACTGCCGCGTGCCGTCCAGCCAGAGCATGCTGTTCTCTATGTAATTATATAACAAGGCGTCCTGCTGCTCGTCGCGGGTGGCATAAGTGAGGAACTCCGCAAGAAAGAGCGAAATCGAAAGCTTGTAGGAGTCGAAGGGGATCGAGGCGAACGGCTCGGCAACCGCAACTTCCTTGAACTTTTGCAGTTTAAGGTTCTGCCGATGATCGAACTCGATGTTCAGAATACTCAACGGTTGGAAAAACTGTCTTTTTATCTTCGACTTCCTGCCTGTGGGAATCCTGCAAATAAAGGCGACACGACCCGCACGAGCCGTCAGGAGGTCGACAATCAACTGAGAATCGCCAAACCTCAAACTATGCAGCACTATGGCCCTCGACTTTATCAACATCCCTGCAAAAATACTAAAAAGCAGCTATTAACGGAAAATATTCCCTATAAAATTTGGCCAATCGGATAAAAATATCTAACTTTGCACCCGCAAAAGTAGACCACGGTCCCTTCGTCTATCGGTTAGGACGAGAGATTTTCATTCTCTAAAGAGCAGTTCGACTCTGCTAGGGACTAC
>CAUULA010000146.1:0-4121 GCA_963545855.1 uncultured Prevotella sp. | reverse complement strand
ATGACGTCGAGTCTCGTGGGCTCGGAGATGTGTATAAGAGACAGGTATTATTTAAGGTAAAAATGATAAAAGCAGCTCTTTTCGATTTAGACGGAGTGGTATTTGATACAGAGCCACAGTATACGAAATTCTGGAATGAGGAAAGCAAGCATTATTTTCCCGATGAGCGAGATTTTGCGCATAAGATAAAGGGCAGGACGCTCGTGGAGATTTTTGATCTTTATTTTCAAGACTTCAAAGCCGAATTGCCCAAATTGGTCGAGCATATCAATGAGTTTGAGAGCCGGATGAGCTTTGAGTATGTCCCGGGGTTCCCGGAATTTGTTTCAGAACTCAGAGGAATGGGACTGAGAATCGCCATCGTTACGAGTAGCGACCTCTCGAAGATGCAGAAGGTTTATCGGGCGCATCCGGAATTCATGTCTCTGGTCGACAAGGTGTTGACCGCAGAGGATTTCAGCAGGAGCAAGCCGGCTCCTGACTGCTATCTTAAGGGGGCGGAATCCTTTGACCTTAAGCCGGAGGAATGCGTCGGGTTTGAGGATAGCTTCAGCGGCCTGGAGGCCGTTAGGGCAGCCGATATGCTTACGATAGGTCTGGCGACGACCAATTCGGAGGAATCCATTCGCGGTTATTGCGACATTGTGATAAAAGACTACACCTGCTGGAAGGCGGAGATAGGTCAGCTTTTCGGCCTCTGACAGTATTCTCCGATTGGCCCGGAGCGGTCTTGGGCAGATGTGGCTTGGCCGATGGGAAAATAAAAACCTCCCGTGAGAATAGAACTCACGGGAGGCTTTTCAATTTTTTCCCCCTTGCGTTGGGATGGGCTTCGGTCAAGCTTCGCCTTACTTTGCTTCTTCCATATTGCCTTCCACATAAAGGCGGGTCATTTCGGTCTTGCCATTGGAACGGATGGTGATAGACTTCTTGAAATGGCCGGGAAACTTACCCGCACCATTATATTTCACCTTGATTTCACCCTTTTCGCCAGGCTTGACCGGCTGTTTGGTAAATGTGGGTACGGCGCATCCACAACTTGCCACCGCCTGATTGATGATTAGCGGAGCATCCCCCACATTGGTAAAGGTGAAGGTTGCGGTCTGTTCGGCATTCTTTTCGCTGAAGGTTCCGAAGTTATGCGTAATCTTGTCAAACTTGATTTCGGCCTGCTTGGCTTGTGCCTGTATCGTGAGGCAAGCCACGAGCAGCATAGCCACCATTAGAATCTTTTTCATGTTCTTTCGTCTTTATGTCGTTGCAAAGATACTAAAAGTTTCAATATCTCCTGCTTTTCGCCCGATATTTTAGCGTATATTAATGCTTTTGAACAGCAAGAAAGGCATTTCTCCAATTCTACTTTCAGCCCCTTATGAAATGCAAAGACTTCTCATGATGGGCATGAGAAGTCTTCTTGATGTATACCCGCTTGTGCAAGGCACTTTTTGTCTGGCACAGAGCAGGTTCCGTTCTGCCTATGGCTTAGTCTTCCCAGTCGGAGAAAAAGCCGGGTTTTGCTCCTATTTCATCAGGATCATCCTCTATAATAGGCCGTTGATCGGTATTTCCATCACCGTCGTTATCGACCTGAGAGAATTTTATTCCCATTATTTGTTCCGAGCAGATTCTGATAGTCTCCGTCTTAGGAGTGATATAGTTTTTTCTCATTATTTCCTCATTTATTTAACCACATATTTCTTATTGTTCACGATATAGATACCTTTGGGCAGTCCCTCTAAGGAAGACGAGCCACGACGCACGAGCTGGCCGTTTATGCTGTAGATGTCGCCAGACGGTTTCTGGTTTGCGGCAATGTCGGCCTGAATTCCCTCTATGGCCGTTATGGTGCCCTGTTCTTCGCCGTCGAGAGAGAAGGTGAGAGCCTTTGCGCCAGAGGTAACATTGGTGGCTATCCAGCAGCGGAAGCCTTTGATGGGAAGTGCCGACTTCGTGTGATACCACTTTCCGTTGTTGCCCAGCACATAGGAGCCGGCCGGGACGAACTTCGTTTGCTTGTAGACCTGTGTGCCGCAGAACTGAATGTTGTCGGACTCCGTGGTTGTCGGCTTGGAATCTTCCTTGAAGATCTCCGCGGGCGAGGTCTCTGGAACCACATTGTTAATGGTGAAATAGGGGGCGTCGACCGTTATCGTGGAGAGGTCGTTAAGCGTTTTGGTATAGTTTCCGGCCGTTACATTGGCCTTGCGGGTAGGCCGCATGATATAGAGTTGGTTAGGCTCTATCACGACGGCAGCATCGTTCGTAAGGCTGACAGACTCAAAGTCGATGCGGGTCGGGATGTTCTCGTCCTGTCCTTTCAGTTTGGCCAGACTTGCCTGGTCGCCGAACGCGGTCTTGAATTGGGCGGCCGTGAGCGTTACGGGTAGTGTGATGGAGTTCCACAGTCCGGAAGTCATCGTGCGCTTTAGAATAAGCGTATAGGCATTGTTGTGCGATAGCCCCTGCTTCGTGAGATATTCGAGCGAGGTCTGGGCTTCGTCGAGAACCATGTCGTTGTCTCCGCAATACTTCAGCTGGAAGTTGTCGAATGCGGTCCAGTCAAGAAGGTTGGTAGAGCCTTCCACCTTGATGCCGATGTTCAGCACCTTGCCGTCTTCGGGCACATAGACCAGGATGGAGTTGTTATAAACCCCGGTCTCAAACAGTTTGGCAGCCTTGACATAAGGACTTTCAGTAGCTGCGTCTTCGGCCCTGTAGACCTTGGTCAGAGACTCGGCATTGTAGCTGAACTCTCTCTTGAACAGATTCAGTTCCGTGGACACATTCGACAGACCCTCTGAACTGCCCTCCACATTGGCGAAGAGGCTTGATTTCATGCCCCCGTTTGTGTGGTAGAAGCCGTCGCAGGAAACACGATACCATCCTTTCTTCAGCGTCGTTACCGCCTGTGTCAGCGTGCCGTTGGCATGGGCGTTCTGGCTCAGATTGCGTACGGAGCCTATCCAATAGCTTCCGTATTGCCGCTGATAGTTGTCGTTGGTACTGGGTCTTTGGCCTATTCCCACATAATAGGCATATTGTGCGTCTTGGAGGAAGCTGTAGGAATCGTTCATGCTGTAGTTGAACCCACTGACCACCCATTTCTCCACATCCTTGTTGCTGCGGCTCATGTCTTGGTCCTTTATCAGGAAGGTGGCATCGGCCGGCGCCTCATCGGAGGCAAACTGAGCCTTGAAGGCGTTCTTCATGTCTCTGAGTGTAACGAACTTCCATTGTGCATTCTTGCCGTAGCTACCGATGGCGGTGGGATAAACCAGGTTCAGACGATTGGACGAGGAGGCCTCGTTAGAAACGATCAGATACCTGTTTCCGCCCATTGCGGTTCCGGTGCCGTTATAGCAATAGAGCGTATAGGTCTTGCTGCCGCTGCCGGTCTCGCTGATAGTCCAGGCAATATTAGCGTTATTGGACCTACGATCGCAGTAGACCCGATTCCAGTCGGAGTCGTTGACTCCTGTCGGATTACTTGGCGGAACGGGGAATCCAAGGTACTTACCGTCGGAGGTAGTGAGATTTCCTTGTATCTGGTATTTATTGCCGCTCGTGGTGGTTAGGATGGCAGGCATGCCCACATTGTAGGCCGACACGCTCGTGCCCCAGTTGGATCCGATGTTCAGATACTTTCCCGTTCCCACATTGTATAAGTATACGGTTTTCATGTCTTCCTCGCTGCTGCCGATGAAGTCGGCAATGGAGTTGCCCACCCATTGATGGTTGGAATCCTGTCCTTGGGCAAGGCCTTTCGTTGGGAATGACATGGCCAGCAAGGCCGCAAGCGCATAGCTTGATTTCATAGCTCTTGCTCTTTTGCTTTTAATAAATGTTCGCATATTCTTGAATACTTGTTTAATTTAATTGCCTTCGTTTTTTGACAGAGCGCGCCGTATGCTTCTCCGCAGATAGCCTTGCCATACATACGACGGCATTTGGCCGTCGTGCGGTGTGGCTTATGCGGCACTTGATGCATTCTAATATAATTACTTGTTTTTGCTCTCTATTTCGTCCGTCAGAAGCGGGCGCCCTTGTCTTAATTTTGTAAACCCTCACAGGTTGCTGTCTCTTATACACATCTGACGCTGCCGACGACTAGTCGAGTGTAG
>CAUULA010000145.1:0-4195 GCA_963545855.1 uncultured Prevotella sp. | reverse complement strand
ACTCGACTAGTCGTCGGCAGCGTCAGATGTGTATAAGAGACAGGTATAATAGTATTAGGCTTGTCGTGAGACAAGCCTTTTATTATTTCTGTGTGTTGCGGAGTTCTCTTGGCCATGGCCTTGCGTGTCGTCCGCCCATGCGCTTGGCAAGTGATTTCAGTAATGAGGCAACGAACCATCTGCCCTGGGTATGGATTGGAGGACGGGGAGTTTATTCCCATGTGCGGTAATCCCTTGAGTCCCGCTTGAGGAACGCCCGAGCTGCTAACACCGTCGGCGTTGGCAGCCTGAATCCCTGGCGGGCAGAGTTGGAGGCACAGCGACAACCCTGCTCTGTGAAAACCGAGACCCCGATAGGGGCTCGCCTTGCATGCGGTGTGTGCTTGGCCCGTCGGAGATTGGAGGAGCTTGCGTCTTGCCCCGCAGGCAGGCGTGAAAGTAAAAGGCCGTTAAAAGGCGGGCTTTTAGCCGTTAGAAGGCAGGCTTTTAGCCGTTAAAAGGCGAGTAAAAGACCGTCTTTTACTTTTCGTGCCACCGCCGCACAGGCCGGCGATTGATTTTTCGGGGGGAAAAGTTTGCGATTCCCGACATTTTTTTATATGTTTGCAGCGTAAATGCGAAGACGAGTGAAGAGGCTGGCGAAGTGGGCAGCGCTCCTCGCGCTGGTGGCGGCGGTGATTGCCGGCATCCACATGGCGGGGGACGACGGAAAGTCGGAGAGGGATTCCGCACCTGTGGCTTGGCGCACGGCCGACGCTGCAAGCCTTACAGAGACGATGCTCATGGCATGGCAGGGTGGCACCCCCTGTTTCCCTGATCGCCGCAAATAAGGAGGAACCATATATGGAATACAGCAAGGAAGACAAGTTGGAATGGACGATGATATTCATCCATGAGTTTAGCCAGAGGTTCGGGCTTACGATGAAACAGGCCTTCGGCTATTTGAGCCGTTTCAAGGGTATTGACTTTATAGACAAGCATTATGGCTATGTCCACACCCAGCCGTTTGAAAGCGTGGTGGAGGATATAGCCGGGCTATGCAAGAGAATGGGAGGGCAACTGCAATGAAACTCTACCACGGAACAAATGCGGACTTTGACAGGATAGACTTGAAAAAGTCGAGGCCGAACAAGGATTTCGGGCAAGGTTTCTATCTGTCGGCCAGTCGTCAGCAGGCAGAGGAGCTGGCAGCCGCACGCGTAGAGCTATCGGGCGGGAAACCGGTCGTGATAGAATATGACTTTGACGAAACCATACTCGTCGGCGGCATGCTGCGGACGAAACGCTTTGAGGGCTATACGGAGGAATGGGCAAAGTTCATAATCGCCAACCGGAACAATGGCAGCACGGAGCCTGTGCATGATTATGATGTCGTTATCGGGCCTATAGCTGACGACCGTGTAGGCCGACAACTATGGCGCTACCGCAATCATGATATAGACATGCCTACACTAATCAGGAATCTGAAATATATGAAAGGTATTACCATCCAGTATTTCTTTGGCACAGAACAAGCAATCAGATATCTCAGGAAGCTATGAGCGAAAAGGAAGAAATGAAAAGCGACATGGTGAAAGATCTTGCCAGTATGCTGATGGACAAAGACCCTGGCCTCAGCATGGACCAGGCATTAAGCATGGTGTTCAACTCCGAGACCTATCAGAAGTTGCTTGAAGACAAGACACGCTTGTATTACCAGAGTGCAGGATATGTGTTTTCATATTTACAGCAAGAGCTGGAGACAGGCAAGATGGGCTGAGGGTAATGGATGTTGCGAAAAAACAAATAGATTTCTTTGCCAAATATTCCTTCCCCGGGTTTTTCTGTCTCATGAGGTATTTTTTCCGATAGAAGGGAAATGGCTGGCAGAGTGGGTGTTCCCGTCGTGAAAGTAAAAGGCCGTTAAAAGGCGGGCTTTTAGCCGTTAGAAGGCAGGCTTTTAGCCGTTAAAAGGCGAGTAAAAGACCGTCTTTTACTTTTCGTGCCACCGCCGCACAGGCCGGCGATTGATTTTTCGGGGGGAAAAGTTTGCGATTCCCGACATTTTTTTATATGTTTGCAGCGTAAATGCGAAGACGAGTGAAGAGGCTGGCGAAGTGGGCAGCGCTCCTCGCGCTGGTGGCGGCGGTGATTGCCGGCATCCACATGGCGGGGGACGACGGAAAGTCGGAGAGGGATTCCGCACGGGCGGAACGCCGACCTGCCGTCGGTGCCCTGCCGGGCAAGGCGCCGCCTTCGGAGGGTTCTCACCACTGTCTATCGGTGCGGCAGATGCTGTATATTGCCGAGCTGGTGAAGGTGGCGGGCGGCAAGGTGGCCGGCCTGAAGGACGAGCATGCGCTCGACCGCCTGATGGCGGACATGGGCTACCGGAAGGAGCGCTACGACTTCGAGGATCAGGACGGGGAGGTGATAGCCTATGCCTACGACTGTGAGCTCGACGAGACGGGCAGCATGGTGAGGGCGCGGAGCATGGATGCCAATCGTGTGATCGTGGCCTGCGGCCATCAGCCGGAGTCGTCCAACCTCGTTGCGCTGGTGGTGGCCGGCCGTGCGGCCTACGAAGAGCTGCTCATGCAGATCTACGGCATGAACTACTATAAGGGCGACGACGAGGCCTTCCACAAGGAGGGCAGTCGTTTCCGCGTCTTCCCCTCGGAGCTGATAGACGGCCACGGATTCGGGGTGGACATCTGCCGTGAGTGAGGCTCTTGGCGGACGGAGACACCCGCCGTGAGGGTCTCCCCGCCGTTTTGGCACACTTTTTGCACGAGACAGAGGAAACAAGTAGAATCATTAAAAATAACAATGAAGACAGCTAAATTTCTATGGATGGCGATGCTGGTCTCACTGCTTGCCGCATGTGGAACCACTCGCACGGTGCCTGTCACCGGACGAAAACAGAATCTCCTGATATCCGATGCCGAGATTATGGCGCAGAGCCTGAAGGAGTATAATTCTTATATGGCCACGGCGAAGAAGTCGGCCAACGCGGCCAATACGGCCATGGTGCAGCGCGTGGGCAGACGCCTGGCAAACTCCGTGGAGACTTATCTCCGCAACAACGGACTGGCAGGCGAGGTGAGCCAGTATAGCTGGGAGTTCAATCTGGTACAGGACAAGAGCGCCAACGCCTTCTGCCTGCCCGGCGGGAAAATCGTTGTTTACGAAGGTCTGCTGCCTTACACCCAGAGCGAGGCCGCCCTGGCGGTGGTTCTCGGCCATGAGATTGCCCACGCCGTGGCCAAGCACAGCGCCGAGCAGATATCCAAGCTGTATCGCCAGCAGTATGCCACGCAGATAGGCAGCGGCATCCTCGGGGCAGCCGTGGGCTCTGAGGTCGGAAACATCGCGGGTGTCCTCGCCCAGACGGGCTTCAAGTTCCGTAACCTGAAGTATAGTCGGGACAACGAGACGGAGGCCGACCACATCGGACTCATCTTCGCCGCCATGGCCGGATACGATCCCCGGGTGGCCATTCCATTCTGGCAGCGCATGGCCGCGGGCTCCTCCGCCAATCGGAACGACATGTTCAGCGACCACCCGTCAGACGCCAAGCGCATCGCCGCCCTCCAGCGGGAGATGCCCGAGGCCTTGAGGTATTACCAGGCCTCCGGCAAGATGTCTGCGGCTTCCCGGCCCGCCTCGACCGCAGAGAAGAAAGCCATCAAGAAGAAATCAACCGCGAGGAGGACCTCTGCCAGACGGTAAGGGGAACTCCGACGCACAATAAGCAATCAAGATGATAGAAATCAATTCTTACGAAGAACTTGCCTCCCAGTTAGGCAAGGAGTTGGGAGCCTCGGAATGGCTCCAGGTGAACCAGGAGCGCATCAACCAGTTTGCCGACGCCACGCTCGACCATCAGTGGATTCATGTGGATGTGGAGCGGGCCCGGGTGGAGAGCCCCTATAAGAGCACGATAGCCCACGGCTATCTCACCCTGTCGCTCTTGCCCCACTTCTGGAACGAGATTATCAAGGTGAACAACCTCAAGATGCAGGTGAACTATGGCATGGATCAGATGCGCTTCGGCCAGCCTGTCATCACGGGCAGCCGCCTCCGCCTCGTGGCCACGCTGCACGACATCGCCGACCTGCGCGGCATCTGCAAGGCCGGCATTGCCTTCAAGATAGAGATTGAGGGGCCTGTCTCTTATACACATCTGACGCTGCCGACGACTAGTCGAGTGTAG
>CAUULA010000144.1:0-4271 GCA_963545855.1 uncultured Prevotella sp. | reverse complement strand
TATTACAAGCTAATTTACTATGTTTTAGTTAATTACACTTAATTAGTAGACCCTAAGTAATAGCCGGTTACGGAGCAGGAAAAGAGAATGACGAACTCGGCGATTTTGTCCCACTGTTTCGCCGATTTTGTCGTTCGAATCCGCCGATTTCGTCCCACTGTCAACGGCTTCCTGCTTTACGGGATGGGAAGTGTCGGAGTGACATGCGGCTTCCCTATAATTCCCCCATAACTTATTGGGCAAAGCCTTGTTTCTTGCCCACATCACAAGAGAGCAAAGCCGCTTATAAAGATTGCCGCAAAACCAAGACGCATCATCATAGGTCGAGTCCATACCCAAGACAAAAAGGAACAACTCGAACGAAAAAGAGCTGCGCCAAACAATCTGTTTTGGACGCAGCGCTTTTGTATTAAGACTATCAGGAATCAGTCTTCTGGGCTGAAATCCTCTTTCCCTACACCACACTCGGGACATACCCAGTCTTCGGGTAAATCCTCGAATGCTGTTCCGGGCTGAATGCCGTTATCCGGGTCTCCTACCTCTGGGTCATAAACCCATCCGCAAACATCACATACATACTTCTTCATAAAGTTTTTGTTTTAATGATTAGAAATATTTTATCTACTACTATCTTTTCTGAATCTATAGATTCCTGCGAATTATAGTTCTGTGTACAAAAATAATAAATAATATCAAATTAAATAGAATTTTATACATAATTTTTATTAAAAAGTCCCGTTGACTTCCTCTGGATAGACAGCAAAAATCAATATAAAATCTCTAATCGGATGGAATCGGAATGCATAAAGATGTTTTTATACGCATTATTTCTTGGTTGCCGGCACAACGGCATCAAAGACAAAAGAAGCTCGGCCGCAATGATTCTTTTATCACGGCCGAGCTTGATTTGTCCTCCAGGGAATAACTTATTGAATATTTGCCAAAGGAAAATTTTATTCCAATCTCACTGGCTCATAAGGCAAACCGAACACATCAGCTATGGCCTTAAAGGTAACTTTCCCTTCAACGATGTTCAATCCCTTATACAAAGAAAGGTCTTCCATGCAAGCTTGTCTCCATCCTTTGTCTGCCAGCCTCAGAGCATAACGAAGCGTAGCGTTCGTAAGAGCGGTCGTCGAGGTGTTCGGAACTGCTCCGGGAATATTAGCGACAGCATAATGAACAATGCCATCTACGGTATAGACAGGATTGCTATGGGTCGTCGGATGCGATGTCTCAAAACATCCTCCCTGGTCTATGGCTACATCAACCAGAACTGTTCCGGGCTCCATGAGCCTTAACATATCGCTGGTAATAAGGTGAGGAGCCTTGTCTCCCGGGACAAGTACAGAGCCAACAACGATATCCACATTGCCTAACTCGTTCTGGATATTATGGAGAGAAGAATAGAGGGTATGGACATTTTCTGGCAACTCGAGCTGTAACTGGCGCAGTCTCGGCAGACTTATATCCGTGATATAAACCTCTGCCCCCATACCTGCTGCCATGCGAGCAGCAGCTTCGCCTACCGTTCCGCCGCCAAGGACAAGCACCTTGGCCGGTTTCACACCGGGAACACCACTGATGAGTTTGCCTTTCCCGCCATGAGTTTTCTGAAGGTAGTAGGCTCCTTCCATGAGTCCCATTCGTCCCGCAACCTCGCTCATTGGCACAAGGAGTGGCAAGCATCCGTCTGGTGTCTGGACAGTCTCATAGGCCAAACAAACAGCCCCACTCTTAAGCATTGCATCTGTCAGCGGACGATCACACGCAAAATGGAAATAAGTGAAGAGCAACTGTCCTTCACGAACCAATGGGTATTCTGGCGAAATGGGCTCCTTTACTTTGAGAATCATATCAGCTATGCCGTATGTCTCTTCTATGGCCGGGAGTATTCTTGCCCCTACTTTCTCATACATTTCATCAGTGAAGCCACTGCCCTCGCCCGCCGTATGTTGTACATAGACTTCATGGCCGTGCCTAATTAATTCTGATACGCCTGCGGGGGTCATACCCACCCGATTCTCATTGTCTTTAATCTCTTTTGGAATGCCAATTCTCATGATAGGATGATTTAGAAAGTTAAAAAATATCTGCGGTAAATATACGAAAAAATCCTATACGCTGTATAGGATTTAAAACTTTTTTATCATTCATAGTCATCTATCACCGAATTTATGATATCCATCATGGGCTTCGCTGCTTTGAAGTAGTCTGCGATTTTCTTAAGCCAGCCATCGCCTTCAAAGAAATCCTCTGATACGACATGCCATGCCGCATAGTCCTTCATCCTCAGATAATCAAGATATTCATAGTCATTGGAAAACCCTTTAGGGGCCGTACGGAGAAGAGAAATGCCGAATCCCTTTGGAGAAACTTTACCATCCTCTTCCCAGCATCCTTCACCTGGATAGCCATAGTATTTTATGAACTTCCCGTTTTCCACCGCATGTCTCCATTCGTCGATATTCCCCATAATTTCATTTCGACACGATGTGAGAATGTTTGTCGGAAGCCAATAGCTTCCAGTACAAACCAAACATTGGCCAGGCTGGATGTGAATGTAATAACCACCACGCAGTGCCTTGCGTCCATGAGAACATATAAAAGCCCCAAGATGTCGCTTGTAAGGCGACTTATCTTTCGAGAAACGGATATCACGATAAAATCGGTAACAGCAGTCCTTTGCCGTAAGATGGGATATTTCCGGATCAAACTTGGAGATCTCCGCAATCAGTTTCTCTACCCCGTCCTCAAAATCTGTCTTGCATGCCAGATATTCAACCTTGTGTTCTTGAAACCATGGGCGGTTATTATTAGCCGCGATATCTGTGAGAAACTTCAATATTCGCTGTGTGTCCATTATATTCTGACTTTATAGTTTAGAGTTTTCCAATAGTTTCGGACAAATTTCTTCAAAAGGACATACCTCACACTTAGGCCTATTACTCTTGCAGATATAGCGGCCATGAAGCAAGAGCCAGTGATGCGCACTGGGAATATCATCCTCTGGGATGTTTCTCATTAGCTCCTGCTCTACTTTTAATGGAGTGTTAGCTGTCTGAGGAACGAGTCCTAAACGATGGCTTACCCGATAGACATGTGTATCCACTGCCATGGCTGCCCGCCCAAACCATACTGCTTGAAGTACATTCGCGGTCTTTCGTCCTACTCCTGGAAGTTTAATCAGATCTTCCATTGCAGAAGGCACCTCTCCGGCAAAATCATTTACTATCATGCGTGACATTTCAACCAGATGACGCGACTTGGCATTTGGGTAACTTACCGACCGCACAAATTCAAAAACATCTTCCGGCTCCGCCTTTGCCATTTCTTTTGCTGTCGGGTAATGGCGAAAGAGCTCAGGAGTAATCTGGTTTATTCGCTTATCAGTACATTGAGCACTAAGAAGCGTAGCACAAAGCAACTGAAAAGCATTAGAAAATTGAAGTTCTGTTGTTACTACCGGTTCCTTTTCACGAAAGTATTCAAGTATGTATTGATAGCGTTGCTGACGGGTCATATAAAATGAGATTAAGGTACGCGTACAATAATATATTTGGAAAATCCCTGCCTTCCTTTCGAAAGAACAGGGACTTAAATCTACAGAGCTGCTACAGATACTACTTTTTCTTTGAAGGAGTATTATTTTCTTCTGTAGAAGTCTCTTTTTTAGCAGAAGTACTCTTATAGGCCTTATTCAAACCTGCAACAACTTCATCAGTAATATTAAATGCCTTATCAGCATAAAGGAGGTTGTCTCCTGACTTACTTAAAATAAGACTGTATTTCTTATCTGCATTATACTTTGCAAGGAAATGTTGAATAGAATCCCTGAGCGCCTCGTTATATTTTTCTGTTTCAGCCTGAAATTCATTTGTGAGACGCTGGTTTAATGCCTGAAGGTCATTACCCTGCTTCTGAAGATTAGCCTGGATACCTTCTGCCTGCTCACGAGTGTAAGCATTTTGCTGAAGCTTCTGTTGGAAATTTGCCGCCGCTGCTTGCAGCTGTTGTTGCTTTGCGCTCAGCGTGTTTTGTATATTATTACCTTTTTTTTCGAGAATATTGGCGTATTCCTTGCAAAAAGCATATTGAGTCATGATAGAATCCACCTCCACATAAGCTATCTTCAAATTCGAAGGAACACTCTGTGCCGAAACTTTCTGGTCTACCTGTGGATTACTTTGGTTACATGATGTCACGGCAAGAACTATAGTTGTAACTGCCATTGTTTTGAAAATCATTCTTTTCATAATCGTATATTATAT
>CAUULA010000143.1:0-4316 GCA_963545855.1 uncultured Prevotella sp. | reverse complement strand
CCCCCCCCTTTTTTACAGCAGAAGACGGCATACCAGCTGACGTCGAGTCTCGTGTGCTCGGAGATGTGTATAAGAGACAGATATCATGATGACTGTTATGGAATTGGTTTTTGCACACAAGGTTGTTGTGTTTGCGAAGTATGTCTGGGAGGGCATCAAAGAGAAGTCCAGCTTCATGGTGGTTTGGAATACGGTAGGGATGATTATAACTTTTGCAATTTTTCTTTGGTTCTTCCATCCCCGTATGCTGGAAGATCTCTTCGGCTGGAAGCCGTGGTTTTGAGTGAAGACAGAACTTTAAATAAATGGTAAGCGATGCCAGGGCTGCACGCCCGGGGCATCGTTTTTCATGCAGGGCGGTCTCTCCGCCCTGCTTTTTACGGGTCTCTCGCAGGAGGAAAAACACTCCCCGGATGCAAATTTCCATAAATAATGAGGCTAAAATGGTCTTTTCTCAAATAATTTTCGTTAATTTGCAACCGGACAAAAAAACATAAGACTATTATGAAAAAAGAAAAGAAAGGGGGAAAGCGCATCACGAAGAGGCTGCTGGCAGAGCAGCTCGAGGCGTTCTTCTCCTCGCAGCCGGATAAGTCGTTCTCGTTAAAATATATATTCAAAGCACTCCATCTTAACACACATCCGGCAAAGATGCTGGCCATCGACACGATGGAGGAGATGGCGTGGGACGACTTCCTGACCAAGGTTTCGGACACTTCTTATCAGCTGAACACGAAAGGACAGGTGCAGGAGGGCTGTTTCATCCGCAAGTCGAACGGGAAAAACTCGTTCGTTCCCGACGGTGGCGGCACGCCCATCTTCGTCTCGGAGCGCAACTCGATGTCGGCCCTGACGGGCGACCGGGTAAGGGTCTCGTTCATGGCACGCCGCGCCAAGCACATCAAGGAGGCGCAGGTGATAGAGATATTGTCGAGGAAGAAAGATACTTTCGTGGGCCGACTGCGGGTGGATAGGGACATCGCGTTCCTCGTAACGAACGAGGCTCTCTTCACCCACGACATCCTCGTGCCGAAGAAAAAGTTGAAAGGAGGCAAGACAGACGACAAGGCCGTGGTGCGGATAACGCAATGGCCGGACGCCGACCACAAGAATCTGGTGGGCGAGGTGGTGGATATCCTCGGGCAGACGGGCGACAATAATACCGAAATGAACACTATCCTGGCCCAGTATGGGTTGCCTTACAGGTATCCGAAGGCTGTGGAGAAGGCTGCCGAGAGGATTTCCGGGGAGATTACCGAGCAGGACTTGAAGGAGCGGGAAGACTGTCGCGGCGTGTGGACTTGTACCATCGATCCCGCCGATGCCAAGGACTTTGACGATGCGTTGAGCATCAGGAAGATAAGAAGAGGCGTCTGGGAGGTGGGTGTTCATATAGCCGATGTGTCGCATTATGTGAAGGAGGGCGACATCATCGACCGTGAGGCGCAGAAGCGCGCCACCTCGATATATCTGGTAGACCGCACCATTCCGATGCTCCCCGAGCGTCTCTGCAACTTCGTCTGCTCGCTGCGGCCGGACGAGGACAAGCTCTGCTACAGCGTCATCTTCGATATGAACGAGGATGCCGAGGTGCTCAAGTATCGCATCGTGCATACCATTATCCGTTCCAACCGTCGCTATGCCTACGAGGACGCGCAGCGCCTGCTGGAGGAGAACGGGGTGGTAGACGGCACGGGAAAGCCTGCTCCGAATCCGGGGAGGGCAGGCTATAAGGGCGAGCATGCCGAAGAGATTATCACCCTTGACCGTCTTGCGAAAAAGCTGCGTGCGCTGCGGTTCAAGAACGGAAGCGTGAAGTTCGACTCCGAGGAGCTTCACTTCGATGTCGACGAGAAGGGGAAGCCCGTCCGTTGCTACTTCAAACGCTCGAAGGATGCCAACAAACTCATTGAGGAATTCATGCTGCTGGCCAATAAAACGGTGGCAGAGAGCGTGGGAAAGACCGCCCGTGGCAAGAAAGCCAAGGTGTTGCCTTACCGCGTTCATGACAATCCGGACCCCCAGAAGATGGAGACCCTGCGTGAGTATATCGTCCGGTTCGGATATAAAGTGAAGACCGACGGCACTAAGGGAGCTATCGCGAAGTCTATCAACAAGCTCATGGACGACTGCGAGGGTCGTCCCGAGCAGAAGCTCGTGCAGACGGTGGCGCTCCGGGCCATGATGAAAGCCAAGTACTCGGTGCATAATATCGGGCATTTCGGACTGGCCTTCGACTACTACACCCACTTCACGAGCCCCATCCGCCGCTATCCCGACACGATGGTGCATCGGCTTCTCACTCGCTATGCGGCGGGTGGCCGCTCCGTCAGCGAGAAGCATTGCGAAGAACTTTGTGAGCATTGCTCAGACATGGAGCAGATTGCCCAGAACGCCGAACGCGACTCCATTAAGTATAAAATGGTAGAGTTTATGGGTGCGCATATAGGCGAAGAATACGACGCTCATATCAGCGGGGTTACGGCTTATGGCATCTATGCCGAGATAGACGAGAACCATTGTGAGGGCATGATACCGATGCGAGACCTTGACGATGATTACTATGAGTTCGACGAACGCAACTTCTGCCTCGTGGGGAGAAGGCATCACAATCGCTATCAGCTGGGTGATCCGGTGCATATCCTTGTGGCCCGAGCCGACCTTGAGAAGCGACAGCTCGACTTCACGATGGCCGGCGGTAAAAGTGCGGAGAGGCGCAACCGGCGAGAGAACCGGCCGTCTTCTCCCAGGGAAGCATCGTCAAAGAAGAGCAGACGGCGCAGATAGCGGGCATTGGAACAAATGGCAAAACCGGAGAGGAAATCCTTCTTTACCCGCAGCGAGGAACGATGGAACTCGTGGAGCCATGCAGGAGGCATCCTGCTGGGCGTGGTGTTCGGGGTTGTTTTCCTCGTATGGTGCTTCCGGAAGCATGACGGATGGGCCACGGTGGGCGTCAGCCTCTATCTTTTCGGCATGCTCTGCTCGTATCTGGCATCGACCATATACCATGCCATAACGGCTCGCAGCAAGTGGAAAGAGCGCTTCCGCAAGTGGGATCACGCCGCCATCTACTGGCATATAGCGGGTTCCTACTCGCCCATTACGCTTGTGGCTCTTCGCGAGAGCGGCCTGTGGGGCTGGGGGCTGTTTGTCTTCGTGTGGCTTTGTGCCATTAGCGGTACGATCGTCTCTTTCCGAAAGCTCAGCGACCACAGTAATTTCGAGACGCTATGCTTCGTGGGCATGGGGCTTTCCGTGCTCGTGGCGTTCAAGCCTTTGCTGGAGGCCGTGAGCACGGCAGCCGTGATTTGGATTGTTGCCGAAGGCGTCGCATACATCACGGGGGCGGTCTTCTATACCTTCCACAAGCGCAGATACATGCACACGGTGTTCCATTTCTTCGTACTATTAGGCTCTGTCTGCCATATCATTGCCGTCTGGGACATCCTGCTGGAATACCTGTAGGCGCAAGGGCAGGCTCTCTTCCCACTATCTCCCTTTCATGGATCTTCTGATCTCGGGAAGCCGGCGCAGGGCGAGGTCGCGGCCGACCTGATAAGCCTCCATCATCTCTTTCGGGTCATGACGGATGTGCCCGGTCTTCAGTTCTTCCTCCGGGCGGAGCACGAGAGCCATCCCGCCGGTCTCCTGATGCCGTACATATTCTTACAGCTTGTCGCCGTAGCACAGGTCGCCGGCATCGCCGAATCCCGGCACGATGTACTTATGCTCGTTCATGCCGGGGTCGATGGCCGCGCACCAGATGGTGGTCTTGTCGTGGGGGAACACCTTTGCGATGTGGTCGATGCCTTCCGGCGTAGCGATGACGCAGGCCACATGGATGCGCTTCGGCGTGCCCTTGGTGAGAAAAGCCTTGTATCCCAGCTCCATGCTGCCGCCTGTTGCGAGCATCGGGTCTGCTATGATGAGGTTCTTCTCATCGATGCTCGGCGTGGCGAGGTACTCGATGTGGATGCCTACCTGATGATGCTCGGCGTCGGTATACTCACGGTAGGCCGACACGAAGGCGTTTCCCGCGTGGTCGAACACATTCAGGAAGCCGTTGTGGAAGGGCAGTCCGGCGCGGAAGATGGTGGCCAGCACGATTTTGTCCGTAGGCACATTCACCCTTGCTATGCCTAATGGAGTGGCAATGTCCTTGGCTTCGTAGCTGAGTGTCTTTGAGATTTCGAAGGCCTCATACTCGCCGATGCGCATGATGTTGTTACGGAACAGCAGACGGTTTTTCTGATATTCCTTGTCGCGAATCTCGGCCATGTACTGGTTGATGATAGAGTTTTGTTTGCTTAGAT
>CAUULA010000142.1:0-4532 GCA_963545855.1 uncultured Prevotella sp. | reverse complement strand
ACACTCGACTAGTCGTCGGCAGCGTCAGATGTGTATAAGAGACAGGAATATGTTTGATTTTAGTATAGTAACGACATGGTTCGACAATCTCCTCCGCCAGACTCTTGGTTTGGGAGACTTCTGGTCGATCCTGATTGAGTGTATTGCCGTTGGCATTATTATCCTAACGGTGTATGCCCTCATTGCAATCGCATTGATTTTCATGGAGCGTAAAGTCTGCGCTTATTTTCAATGCCGCCTTGGCCCTATGCGTGTAGGTCCTTGGGGTATCTTCCAGGTTTTCGCCGATGTGTTGAAGATGTTGATCAAGGAGATTTTCTCGGTGGATAAAGCCGATAAGTTTCTTTATTATCTGGCACCATTCCTTGTGATAATTGCATCGGTAGGGACATTCTCGTTCCTGCCTTGGAACAAGGGCGCCTTGGTACTTGACTTCAATGTTGGCGTGTTCTTGATTACGGCCATTTCATCAATAGGGGTGCTTGGTATCTTCATTGCGGGATGGGGTAGTAATAATAAGTATTCCGTGGTATCAGCCATGCGTGGTGCCGTCCAGATGATTTCTTATGAGATGTCGCTTGGTCTGTGTCTCATCGCTGCTGTCGTACTGACGGGTACGATGCAGGTCAGCGGTATTGTCGAAACTCAGACAGGCCCCTGGAACTGGCTTGTCATCAAGGGGCATGTTCCAGCAATCATTGCCTTTTTGGGTTTTCTGGTAGCGGGTAATGCAGAGGCTAACCGTGGCCCTTTCGATATGGCTGAAGCTGAAAGCGAATTGACAGCAGGCTATCATACCGAATATTCTGGTATGGGATTCGGATTCTACTATTTGGCGGAATATCTGAACCTTTTCGTGATTTCAGGTGTTGCGGCCACCGTGTTCCTTGGCGGATGGGCTCCGCTCAACATCGGTATTGTTGCTTTTGACAGTATGATGGATTGTATTCCTGGTTTCATCTGGTTCTTTGTCAAGGCCTTTGCGGTAGTCTGGTTATTGATGTGGGTTCGTTGGACATTCCCTCGTCTCCGTATCGACCAGATTCTGAAACTTGAGTGGAAATATCTCATGCCTCTATCATTGCTTAATTTGATTTTGATGACTGTATGTGTGGCTTTCGGTTTGTACATACATTAATAAATAAGGTATAGAAATGGCAAATAATGAAAAAACATATTTCCAGGGTATTGCCGATGGTATAAAAACCCTTGGCATGGGACTGAAGACGACTCTGAGAGAGTACTTCATGCCAAAGTCAACGGAGCAGTATCCTGAGAACCGCAAGACTACACTTCATGTCAGTGCCCGCCATCGTGGTCGCTTGGTTTTCAAGCGTAACGAGGATCGCTCTTACAAGTGTACTGCTTGCACGATGTGTGAAAAGGCTTGTCCTAACGATACCATTAAGATAATTGCCCACATGGAGACCAATCCGGAAACGGGTCGCAAGAAGAAGCAATTGGACGACTACCAGTACGATCTTGGCGACTGCATGTTCTGCCAGCTCTGCGTGAATGCTTGTAATTTTGATGCTATCGAATTCACCAATGATTTCGAGAACTCCGTCTTCGATCGCGAGAAGCTTGTGCTTCATCTCGACAAGGAGGTGTATCAAGGGGGAAGCCTTCCTGGCCTCATCGATGGCGGAGCTCCCCTCGTTATCGGTAAGTTTAACACTAAAACCAAGTAATCGATTATGGCAAATATCGTAATATTTTGTATTTTAGCTGTGGTCATTCTTGGCTCAGCAATGATGTCGGTGATGACGACACGAATTATGCGTGCAGCCACATTCCTGCTGTTCGTGTTGTTTGCTATTGCCGGCATTTATATCCTGCTCGACTATACATTCCTTGGAGCTGCCCAGATCAGTATTTATGCCGGGGGTATCACGATGATGTATATCTTTGCTATCAACCTGGTTTCCAAGAATACTCTTCAGGGGCTCGTGGAAAGATTCAAGGGTACTCGTGTTTTTCAAGGAGCCTTGATTTCGCTCGTAGGTCTGGGAACGGTAGTCTTCGTGTTTTTGAAGTCTCAATTTATTACTCGTTTTACAACGGTCGCAGATGTAGAGGTTCCTATAAACCAAATTGGCGCAGCCCTTGTCGGTAGTGATAAATATCAATATGTATTACCATTCGAGTTGATTTCGGTATTCTTGCTGGCATGTATTATCGGTGGTATAATGATAGCAAGAAAGGAGGACAAAAAATGATTCCTATAGAATGTTTGCTTGCACTTAGTGCATTGTTGTTCTTTATTGGGGTGTTCGGCTTCGTTACTCGTCGTAACCTTATCGCTATGCTTATCTCCATAGAATTAGTGTTGAACGCTGTCGACCTGAACTTCGCAGTCTTCAATCGCCTCCTTTATCCAGGACAGCTTGAGGGTATGTTCTTTACTCTTTTCTCTATCGGTGTTAGCGCGGCTGAAACAGCTGTGGCGCTGGCAATTATAATTAATGTTTACCGCAACTACCATAGTGATCAGGTGAACAGTATTGAAAATATGAAATTCTAAAGATAATGGAATATAGTTATTCATTTTTAATACTCCTTCTACCGTTCCTAAGCTTCTTGCTCTTGGGTCTCTGCGGTATGAAGATGAAAAAGCCGGTAGCCGGTGTCATTGGCACAATTGTACTAGGCGTCGTATTCGCACTCTCTTGCTATACGGCCTATAAGTATTTCTTTGAGATCGGAAGGGGTGCCGATGGCTTGTATCCTACGGTTACCGTGTTTAATTTTACTTGGCTGAAGTTTACGGAACTGCTGACCTTTAATATCGGTTTCCGTCTCACTCCTATCAGTGTGATGATGCTTATCGTCATTACTACGGTTAGCTTTATGGTTCACATCTACTCTTTCGGTTATATGGCAGAACGCGATGAGAACTATAAGTTTGAAGGTTATGAGAAAGGTTTCCAGCGGTTCTATGCTTTTCTTTCCCTATTCACAATGTCCATGCTTGGATTGGTTGTAGCAACTAACATTTTCCAGATGTATCTGTTCTGGGAACTTGTGGGTGTCTGTTCTTATTTGCTGATAGGATTCTACTATCCCAAGCACGCAGCGGTTCATGCGTCCAAGAAGGCTTTCATTGTTACTCGTTTCGCCGACTTATTCTTTTTGATAGGTATTCTTTTCTATAGCTTCTATGTAGGAACATTCAATTATGACCTTACGGCTGATGCCGCTTTGGCTGGTAAGCTACCGGGTGCAGCCTGGATTTTGCCTACGGCATTGTTCTTTATGTTCATTGGCGGTGCTGGTAAATCAGCGATGTTCCCATTGCATATTTGGCTGCCAGACGCAATGGAAGGTCCTACTCCCGTGTCAGCTTTGATTCATGCAGCTACGATGGTTGTCGCCGGTGTTTATCAGGTTGCCAGCCTGTTCCCAATCTGGGTCCAATACGCTCCCAACGCATTGCACTGGGTAGCCTATATCGCTGCGTTCACGGCTTTCTATGCAGCTGCTGTTGCTTGCTGTCAGCGTGATATCAAACGCGGTTTGGCATTCTCTACCATTTCACAGATAGCCTATATGCTGGTTGCTCTTGGCGTCTGCACGGCTCTTGACAATCATGAAGGTGGATTAGGCTATATGGCAGGGATGTTCCATCTGTTCACGCATGCAATGTTCAAGGCTCTGTTATTCCTTTGTTCTGGTGCTATCATCGTAATCATTGGTTCAAACTTCAAGGAATATATGGGAGGTTTGCATAAGTATATGCCTATAACTAACATCTGCTTCCTTATCGGGTGTCTTGCTATTTCCGGCATTCCTCCATTTGCGGGATTTTTCTCAAAGGATGAGATTATTACGGCATGCTTCCAGTTTTCGCCCTTTATGGGTTACTTCATGACCTTGGTTGCGGGCATGACGGCATTCTATATGTTCCGTCTCTACTATGTGATATTCTGGGGACAGTCTTACTATGAGCTGGATCCGGAGAATCGTCGTCGTCCGAGCGAGGTTCCGTTCATTATGTGGGGACCTCTGGTGTTCCTCTCTGTTGTGTCTATCATGGCAGGCTGGATGTTGAATCCATGGGGCTCATTTGGCAGCTTTGTATCTGCGACGGGTGAGGCTTATCATATTCATCTGGATGCCCAGGTAGCGACTACAAGTATTATTGTTGCTATTATCGGGATAGCCCTTGCCACTTATATGTATGCTCCCAAGAAGACTCCGCTTGCCGACGCCCTTGCCGTAAAGTTGCCTCGTTTGCACAAGGCGGCCTTGAACCGTTTCTATATTGATGACGCTTGGCAGTTCTTTACGCATAGGATAGTATTCGCATTGTTCTCTAAGCCGATTGCCTGGTTTGACCGTCATGTCGTTGATGGTGCCATGAACTTCTTGGCCTGGAGCACACAAGAGGCTGGTGAGACAATCCGTCCTTGGCAGAGTGGCGATGTCCGTCAGTATGCCGTATGGTTCCTCACGGGTAGTGTCGCCTTAACATTAATCTTACTTTGTATTTTATAAAAGATGAGTATACTAACATTCTTTGTAGTAATTCC
>CAUULA010000141.1:0-4739 GCA_963545855.1 uncultured Prevotella sp. | reverse complement strand
CAGCGTCAGATGTGTATAAGAGACAGATGTGCCTCAACTTGACGGAAGGACACAATTCATTAAGCAAAGATAATAATTAAACACAAAGAATGTGCGCAATTAACTTGTTTTAACGATAAATTTAGAAAAAAGTTTATGCGTTAACCTTGGTGTATATGTTACTCAAGCTTTGCCAGTGTTTCTTTAATTCTCCTCAGCGCCTCATAGATATTCTCTTCGCTTGTGGCATAGCTCATCCTGAAGCACTCGTCGTCTCCAAAGGCCTCACCGCCTACGGTTGCGACATGTCCAACTTCAAGTAGGAACATGGCAAGATCATTGGAACCCTTAATTTCCCGGTTGCCAAAGTGCTTGCCATAGAACCTGCTGCACTTGGGAAACAGATAGAAGGCTCCTGCTGGCTCATTGACTTCAAGGCCGGGAATGTTTTTTGCAAGGCTGACAATGGTATCACGACGGTGCTGAAAGGCCAGTCTCATATCCTCTACGCATCCCTTCTCGAGTGTATATGCGGCTTCCGCTGCCTTCTGACTTACGGAACAGGGTCCGCTTGTGTACTGTCCCTGGAGTTTGGCGCAGCCTTTTACGATCCATTCCGGAGCTGCGAGATATCCTATTCTCCAGCCTGTCATGGCATAGGCCTTTGAGACGCCGTTAACAATTATCGAGCGCTCTTTCATGCCCGGGAATTGTGCGATGCTTTCGTGGTGCCCGATATAGCTGATGTGCTCGTAAATCTCATCGGAAAGTACGAATAGTCCCTGATGGCTTGCTATGATCTTGGCTAATTCTTCCAATTCTTCTTTTGAATAGACCGAGCCGGTAGGATTGCTGGGGGAGCAGATGATTACCATCTTTGTCCTTGAAGTGATGGCAGCCTCAAGTTGTTCGGGTAACATCTTGAAATTTTGTTCAAAACCAGTATTCACATATATGGGCATGCCTCCCGCAAGTTTTAGCATTTGTGGGTAACTTACCCAATATGGAGTCGGGATGACAACTTCGTCTCCATCGTTTACAAGAGCAAGGATGGCATTGCAGACGCTTTGCTTTGCCCCATTTGAAACCAAAATCTCGCTGGGGGTGTAGTTCAGGTCATTTTCACGCTTTAGCTTTCTCGCAATAGCCTCTCTTAAGGAGGCATACCCCGCTACCGGAGAATATTTGGAATAGTTTTCGTCGATGGCCTTCTTCGCTGCATTCTTGATATAATCAGGCGTATTGAAGTCTGGTTCGCCGACGCTCATATTGATGACATCAATGCCATTAGCTTTCATCTCGCTACTTTTCTGCGACATCGCGAGGGTTGCAGAAGAAGCAAGACGATTCAGTCTGTCGGATAGTTGGGGCATGATCGTGTAGTTGCTAATTTTCTGCAAATGTAACCATTTTATCGTAAAAACGAAAAGATACTTACGATAATTTGAGAAAATGCCCAGCTTTTTAACAGGATTACATTATTTAAGATGTAAAAAATGCCCCATTCTGTCGCGCTTGGTTTTCAGATAGTGCTCATTATATTTATTAGGCATGATTTCGATGGGCACATTCTCTACGATTTCGAGGCCATAAGCCTCAAGTCCTACACGCTTTACAGGATTATTCGTCATCAGGCGCATCTTGTGGACGCCGAGGCGTCGCAACATCTGTGCGCCACAGCCGTAGTCGCGCTCATCTGGCTTGAAACCCAGATGTACATTCGCGTCTACGGTGTCGTAGCCTTCCTCCTGAAGCTTGTATGCGGCAATCTTATTCATCAGGCCGATTCCGCGTCCCTCCTGCTGCATATAGACGATTACGCCTTTTCCTTCTTGTTCTATCATCTGCATGGCCTTGTGGAGCTGCTCGCCACAGTCGCAACGAAGGCTTCCCAGAATATCGCCGGTGGCACATGAGGAATGTACACGCACGAGGATAGGCTCGTCTTCTTTCCAGTCTCCTTTTATGAGAGCCATATGCTCTATGCCGTTACTCTGCTGGCGGAAAGGTATCAGATGGAAATGCCCATATTCAGTGGGCATGTCGACCTCTTCACCCACTTCTATGATAGACTCCTTCTTCAATCGATAGGCTATCAGGTCCTTAATGGTAATAATTTTCAGATCCCATTCTTGTGCGAGCTTTTGTAGTTCAGGCATGCGGGCCATACTTCCGTCTTCATTCATAATTTCCATCAAGGCTCCGGCTGGGTAAAGGCCGGCCAGCTTGCAGAGATCGATGGCGGCCTCGGTATGTCCGCTTCGCCTCAACACCCCATTGTCTTGTGCGTAGAGAGGGTTGATATGTCCCGGTCGGCCAAAAGTCTGCGGGGTTGAGTTCGGATCGGCAAGAGCCTTTATAGTTTCTGCGCGGTCATGGGTGGAAACGCCTGTAGTACAGCCTTCAAGTTTGTCGATGGTAACGGTGAAAGGTGTACCGAGGACGGAAGTGTTGTCCGCAACTTGATGTGGCAAGTCTAATTCCTCGCAACGGCTGAGCGTGATGGGCGCACAGAGCACACCACGCGCGTTCTTCAACATGAAGTTCACTTTTTCTGGAGTAATCATTTCGGCTGCAGTGATGAGATCTCCCTCATTCTCGCGGTCTTCGTCGTCAACGACGATTACGAACTTGCCTTCCTTGAAGTCTTTTACGGCATCTTCGATGCTACTCAGTTTGAAGTCTTCCATTGTTTTATACTTGCTTTTTAATCTATATACCTTATTATATTATAGGTTCCCTTGGGTGATGGTGCCAATTCTTGAAATGATGTTTGCGTTGGTTTGCCGGATGCCCCTCAGGTCTTTAAGAAGTCTTAGCCTAAACCGCCACATCCTGAAATAGAAGAAAATTCCGGCAGGGACGCAGATTGCCGCTATCACATTCATCCATTGTCGTTCGAATGGGCGGGTATGTGCCTTGGTAGCGATAATGGGATAGGTATTCAACTCGGCGAGTATTACCTTGTCGCGTGTATTCGAGAGGTTCTCTATGATAGTTTCTAACTCTTTCCCGATATGTTCTATCTCGTGGTCGGGATTGTATCTGAAGAATACCTTGATGACATCCGGAGCCGCCTTGAGATTTTTCTTTTGTGAATAGATTACGATTCTGGAGCTGATATCGCTCAGTTTCTCCGCATCCCCCGTATAATCAGGGTCTTGTATAATTACCTCCTTGCCATAGACATGGCGCTTGACACGAAAACCCATCATGCGCATGAACAGGTTTTTCCAGATGTCGAAGTTGAAGACAACGGAGTCGTTGTTGGCCTTATAGGTTACGAATATCGCAAGGGGAATAAGTACGGCAGGGGCAAGTGCCTTGCCGAACCATATCGCCCAGATGTTATCTCGCGCCATCTTGGATCCTGTGTTGTCGAGAATGTAGAATACGATATAAACGAGTACCGCAGCGATGATTGGCACCCCCAGCCCGCCTTTTCGGATAATAGCACCCAAAGGTGCTCCAATGAAGAAGAATATCAGGCAAGAGAGGGCAAGTGTAAATTTACTCCATTCCTCTATCTTGTGTCGTCGAATAAGCCAGTCTCCATCGCTGGTTATCAACTGTTTGAACTCCAAATCCATGACTTCCTGCTGTGCTTTGGACAGGGCTGTATTGAAAGTGGTTCGCTTTTCCGTGTCTGTCTGTTTGACGAAAAGTGAGTCGAAGTTTATCTTTTGGCTTTTTATGATTTTCAAGACTTGCATGGAGTCTTTTTTTGAAATGCTGTCCTTACGATAATAGGAAATCCTTGCACTTGCCATATATGATTGTCCTATGCTGTCGTAATGGATGGTCATCGAGTCGATGTCGTTACTCAATTGTTGCAGATTTTTCCCTCTCCAGTTGTTTGAGAGACTGGAGGCATCAGTCATGTTGAAGTCTCCGTCAAAGTCAAGTATGATTTTTTTTGCGACAAAGGACTCGCGACGATAAGGTACGGAAGCACTATTCCCGAATTCTGACGACTGCATATTCTCAAACCATTCACCGCTATAGAGACTTAGCACGAGGTGCTTCTTCTCCGCTGTAGACTGTAACATTCCTGAGTCTGCAAGAATAATGGCTTGATCTTCGTAGCTTCCGGTCATCCGGTAGATCATGATTCCATACAACTTGCCAGTCTGCAAATCCTTTTTCTGCACATAGATGTTGCAATTTGGGATACCGTCATAAAAGATTCCTTCTGGTATTTCGAGTTCCGGGCTCTTCTGTTTCATGGAAATCAAAAGCTGTGTTATCTTCTGACTCGCCTTCGGGCCAATGTTGTTCTGGAAGACAAACGATACGAGCATAATGCAAACAGAGAATACGATAAGTGAACGGAAAGTCTGCATCAATGAAATTCCCGCAGCCTTGATGGCCGTCAGCTCACTGCTTTCCCCGAGGTTCCCAAAAGAAATCAATGAAGATAGAAGCAAAGCCAATGGCAAGGCCTGGGGCACCATCATCAAACTCATGTACCAGAAAAACTGTCCCAGAATATCTATCGTGAGGCCTTTTCCAATCAGCTGATCTACATACATCCATAAGAACTGCATCATCAGTACGAACAAACTGACGAAGAAGGAACCTATGAAGAGCAGCAGGAACTGCCTGAGAATGAAGATGTCTAACTTCTTTATTCGAAACATTTTAATCCTTTATCGTATTGCCATGCGGATTATCAGTTACAAAAGTAGTACAAAAATATAAGAAACTCCCCGATTTTTATATTTTTAATTTCTAATTAGGAGAAAATTCTCTTGTCAAAG
>CAUULA010000140.1:0-4856 GCA_963545855.1 uncultured Prevotella sp. | reverse complement strand
CCCATTTGTTTGCCAAGCGAATGGGACTTGACAACCACCAATGGGTGGCAGTAACGCACAAGGACACCGATAATAGACACATTCACATAATTGCTAACCGTATCAGTCTGTATGGAGAAGTCTATGATACCACCTTTGTGAGCAATAGGGCTGCAAGGGTGGCAGAGGAAATCAGCAGGGAGAAAGGCTTGACCATTGCAAAAGAGGTCAAGGCAGAAAGGAAACACCAAAAGAAAAAAGCCAGCCCTACAAGAGAGCAAACAAAGCAGCAGGTGCAGAAGATTTGCTACACCTTGCTTGACAAGTACAAAGGAACAGGCGTCACGGGGCATTCCATGTTCCTTTATGAATTGAACAAAAACGGCATTACCATAAAGCGTATGAAGAACAAGCAGGGCAAGGTATATGGCTTGAAGTTCTCATACGCAGGGCAATCCTTCAAGGCTTCCGAAATCGGCAGGGAGTTCGGCTACCATTCCTTGCAGAAGAACTTTGAAACAACCAACAAGGAAGAATCAAGGAAACCACATCTAACAGTACAAGAGCCTACAGAAAAGAAAGAACAATCTGATACAGGCTACCAACTTGTACCTCCAAGCCGCTCCTCTATCTCACGAGACAATGATACCTCACAAGTGCAGAATCCCATTGGTGCAGTGGCAGACACCATCGTTAGCGCAGCCGATGAAGTGGTGGAAGGGTTAGGCGATTTAATTACACCAAGTACACAAGGCAATGACTTAACCGAAGCTGCATGGCAGCGCAAACTCAGATACCAAGCTAACAGAAAGAAGAAACGTGGAAGGGGAATATAAACATAGCATACAAAAAGTGCATAATAAAGAATATCTCATCAAAAACGCTTGCTATTCGGTAACAAAGTATTATCTTTGCAAACAGAATAACAAGCGTTCTTTGTTAGGCAGAAAACAGCGAAGCCAAGTAGTTCGCTCGTTTCCAAATCGTTACCAGTTTAGTTGTACAAACAAGGTAACTTCTTTATTTTCAGACAGATATATTTTTATAATTATCTTAATGAGCAAAATATACGATATGCCAAGTCTATCGCTTCATCGGAGCCATTACCCAAGAATATATTCTCCATGGGAATGCCCTTTACTTTGCTTACCAAGGCCTTTACCTCCAGCTGTAGGGGATCCGGATAACGATTAAAGGGGGAGTTGTAGGGACTCTCGTTTGCATCAAGAAACACATGAGCTACATGCTCAGAGTATTCGTTTCGTGCGCTGCTATAGGGATCTAAGTGCCATATATTGGGTCGTACTAATTCCTTGAGTTGTTTCATTTATTAGTCGTTTCTAAGATTATTCATCCGCACACGCATGGCATTCGCATGTGCTTCCAAGTGTTCGTTTTCTGCCATTACTACCACAGATCTTCCTATAGAATGTATTCCTTCTTCTGAAAGATGCTGGAAAGTTATCTTCCTGCAAAAGGAATCAAGGTTCACTCCACTATAAGCAACCGCATAGCCATGCGTAGGTAAGGTGTGATTAGTTCCCGATGCATAATCTCCGGCACTTTCACATGAATACTTTCCAAGAAAGACGGAACCGGCATTGATAACATGCTGGGACATTTCATCATAATTACTAACAGCAAGGATTAAATGCTCGGGAGCATACGCATTGCTTAATGCTACAGCTTCCATCCAATCATGTACGAGAATTAGCTTGCTGTTTCCTAATGCCTTTTGGGCGGTTTCCTTTCTCGGAAGTGCATTTAACTGTCTGTCCACCTCCTCTTTGACAGCCATGAGAGTTGTCTCAGAGGTTGCAATAAGAATTGCCTGAGAATCGCTTCCATGCTCTGCTTGCGAGAGAATATCCGCGGCTATATATATGGGATTGCTTTCCCCGTCGGCAATGACACAGACTTCAGAAGGCCCGGCTGGCATGTCTATGGCAACTCCTTGAGCCTGAACCTGTAGCTTTGCTGCCATAACATATTGGTTCCCGGGACCAAACAACTTATATACTTGGGGAATGCTTTCTGTTCCATAAGCCATCGCCCCAATGGCTTGGACGCCACCGACTTTATAGATTTCGTCAACACCTGACATCTTTGCGGCTACGAGAATTGCTGGATTGATTTTCCCCTTGCGGTCTGGGGGAGTACATAGAACTATTTTCTTGCATCCTGCTATTCTGGCTGGGACAGACAACATGAGGACTGTAGAGAATAGGGGAGCAGTGCCGCCCGGAATATAAAGCCCGACTTTATCAATAGGAATACTTCTCTGCCAACATACGACTCCTCGGGCCGTCTCTACCTTCTCTCCTTTAAAAACTTGTTTCTCATGAAAGCGTGCTATACTATCGGAAGCTCGTTGTATGGCATTCTTTAAATCGGAAGAGGCTAAAGAGTCCGCCTCTTGAAACTCTTCTGCCGACACCCTCAATGATTTCAATTCCGCATGGTCGAATTTCCGGTTGTATTCCCTCACCGCAGCATCGCCATGCAACTTTACATCCAATAGGATCTCGCTAACCGTCTCGTTAAGCTTTGAGAAGTCTAAATGAGGACGCTCGATTATTTCTTTCCACTCTTTCTTGGCCGGATAAATATACTTCCTCATATAAATTCTATAATATCATTTTCTCAATAGGGGAGACAAGGATTCCCTGCGCCCCCAATTCTTTAAGCTTCCCGATGATTTCCCAGAATCTTTTCTCATCCAATACGGTATGAATCGAGCACCAATCTGCATCTGCCAATGGAATAATTGTAGGACTCTTGACACCAGGAAGCACTTCTGTTATTTTCTTTACTTTATCCTTAGGAGCATTCATCATGACATACTTCTTGCCTTGGGCGGAGCGGACAGCCGCAAAACGGAACAGCATCTCCTTGAGAATCGCCTTTTTGTCAGCTCCCATTTGCTTGTTGCCAATGAGAAGGGCTTCACTGTTCATGATGATTTCAACTTCTTTCAAATTGTTATGCACTAATGTAGAGCCGGAAGATACGATATCGAAAACCGCATCGGCTAACCCTATTCCGGGACTAATCTCTACACTTCCTGTAATTACATGTATATCTGCATTAATCCCTTTGCTTTTCAGAAAGTTTCTTAAAATAGTAGGGTAGGAGGTTGCAATCTTCTTCCCCTCGAAGTATTCAATGCCGCTATACTTCTCAGCCATTGGAATAGCCAAGCTCAGACGGCATTTAGAAAATCCTAATCTTTGTATGATTTCCGCGTCTGTCTGCCGCTCACGGAATTCATTCTCACCGACAACACCAATATCCGCAACGCCACTTGCAACGCTTTGGGGAATGTCATCATCACGAAGGAAAAGAACCTCGAGCGGAAAATTACTGCTTTCAACGAGCAATGTACGCTTGCTTGATGGTATTCTGATATCTGATTCCGAAAGCAAATTCATCGTGTCATCAAAGAGACGCCCTTTAGACTGTACCGCTATTCTCAACATTTCTCCCTATGTTTTATTATAAAACTTTCTAACCTTAATAATTTTAATTAATCTCAATTTTACTGGCAAATTTACTGTTTTTTGCTCGATTTAGCAAATATTGTTGTACTTTTGTGCCAGCCATGCATAGATTTGGATTTATATTCACTCTCATTACAATTTTCTGCTGCTGTCTTGGATGTAAAGAAAAGAGAGCAGAGCAGCTGACTCCATGGGGCACTCCAATGGAGCAAAGCATAGATTCGATTTCAGCCGATATGAGCCTGAGCGACATCATCAATAACGGGGAACTTATCATGCTGACCCTCACGGGTCCGGAAAACTATTATGACTACCATGGACATGGCATGGGTACGCAATATCTGCTGTGTGAGAAGTTTACGCAAACGATAGGGGTTGCACTAAGAGTTGAAGTTTGCAGAGACACTACCGAAATGATACAAAGGCTCGAACGAGGTGAGGGAGACATTATAGCATACGCATTGCCCATAGGCAAAAAAAGCCAACTTCTTTATGCCGGGGTAACAGATCGCACGAGAGGCACTTCGTGGGCTGTAGAAAGAAAGAATAAAGAGCTGGCAGACACCCTGAACAAATGGTTCAGGCCAGGCATGATAGCAGAAGTAGAGAAACAGGAAAGTTGGATGCTATCAACCGCAAGCATCACAAGACATGTGTATTCGCCAATGCTCGATAGAGGCAAAGGGGTTATCTCAAACTATGACCACCTTTTTCAAAAATATGCCCCGGTTGCCCGTTGGGACTGGCGCTTATTAGCCGCCCAATGCTATCAGGAAAGCACATTCGACCCCAAAGCTCATTCATGGGCGGGCGCTTGCGGGCTCATGCAGATCATGCCTTCTACGGCCGAGAGACTCGGACTAGCTCCCGACCAACTGTATGAGCCCGAACCAAACATAGCTGCCGCAGCACGCTACATTAGCCAAATTGATGCGAAATTTCAAGATATTCCAAGTAGAATGGAACGAATTTCATTCGTACTTGCAAGTTACAATGGCGGCTATAGCCATGTTCGTGACGCAATGGCATTGGCAAAGAAATATGGAAAGAACCAATATCGGTGGATCGATGTCAGCGGATTTATATTGAGATTGAATGATTCCAAATTCTATAATGATCCTGTGGTTAAATACGGTTATATGCGGGGTTCCGAGACCTACGATTATGTGGAGCGGATTCAGGCGAGATGGAATGAATATCGCGGAATCTCCGTTGGTGCGGGTTTTCATCCCTCGCCGGGAATAATAACTCCACAACGAGCTACCAAGAAATATAAATATCATGTTTAAATGCCTTATGGGGTGCCAGTATTGGATAGGGCAGTTATTTTAAAACTAAATATTCTTTATTTATCATAATACGGATTATGTTGAAAAC
>CAUULA010000139.1:0-4993 GCA_963545855.1 uncultured Prevotella sp. | reverse complement strand
TATAAGAGACAGGCCGGGGGCTATTCCACGGTCAGCTTTCCCCGGAGCAGGATGTCGTCAGAGGAGCTGCCGACGAGCACCTCGAAGTCGCCCGACTCCACTGTCGGCTGATAGTCCTTGCCGATAATCTCGAGGTCTTCCGGCGTGATGTCGAACTCCAGATGCTGCGTCTCACCTCTCTTTATATATACGCGCGCAAAGTGCTTGAGCTGTTTTATGGGCTGGACCACCGACGCCACCTCGTCGTGGAGATAGAGCTGTGCCACCTCTTCGCCGTCGCGGCTACCTGTGTTGGTAACATCGAACGATACGCAGAAGGTTTTTTCGCCCTGCTTGTGGATCTGCAGATTGCTGTAACTGAAGGTGGTATAGCTCAGTCCGTGGCCAAAGGAATAGAGGGGCTGGGCGCTCATCTCCACATAGTTGTGCGCCTTCGGGGCACGCTTGTTGTAGTAGACGGGCAGCTGTCCGACGGTTCTCGGCACCGAGACGGGCAACCGGCCGGCAGGGTTATAGTCGCCGAAGAGCACATCGGCAATGGCCGTTCCGCCTTCCTGTCCGGGATAGTAGGCGGTGAGTAGGGCATCGGCGTGCTCGGCTGCCCATGCCTTGTCGAGGGGTCTTCCTTCTATATAGACCACCACCAGAGGCTTGCCGGTCTTCCGGAGAGCCTCGAGCAGCCGCTGCTGATGGCCCAGCAGGGAGAGCGTGGCACGGTCGTAGCCCTCGCCACAGTCCATGTCGGCGAGGCTCTTGATGTCGGTTTCCGCCGCCCCCGTGGCTTTGTAGCTGGTCTTGAAGTCGCGGGCACTGGAGCCGCCTACCGCCACCACCACCACATCGGCACGCCTGGCTGCCGCCACCGCTTCGTCGATGTTGCTGTGGAGGGTGTCGCGGATGGCGCACCCCTTGGCATATTCCACATTGCCCTGCGGCAGTTTGGCCTTGATGCCCATGAGGATGGTCTTCACATTGCCGTCTTCCTGCGGTGCGGTATAGTCGCCCAGCATGTTGTAGACATTGTCGGCGTTGGGTCCTACGACGGCCACCCTGGCCGCCTTGCTCAGCGGGAGGATGTGGTTTTCGTTCTTCAGTAGGGTGATGAGCTTGCGTGCGGCCTCCAAGGCTATGGCCTTGTGTTCCTCGGAGCGCACTTGCCGGGCGGCCTTCACATCCACATGGGGATGTTCGAAGAGCCCCATCTCAAACTTCAGCCGCAAGATGCGGGCACAGGCGGTGTCGACAAGCGCCTCGCTCACCATGCCTTTCCTTACGGCGTCTGTCAGTTCTCCGTAGGCCTTGCCGCCAAGATCCTCGTCGACGCCGGCCGTGAGCGCCATCACCCCGGCTTGCTGGAGAGTGGATGCCACATGGTGGGTCTCCCAGATTCCGTCGATGCTGTAGAGGTCGGAAACCACGAATCCGCGGAAGCCCCACTGCTTGCGGAGCAGGTCGGTGTAGAGTTCACGGCTTGCCGTAGAGGGGATTCCGTCGAGTGAATTATAAGAGGTCATCACGGAGAGAGCCCCCGCGTCGATGGCTTTCTTGAACGGCGGGAGGAAGTTTTGCAGCAAGTCGCGCTGTCCGATGATGCTCTGGTTGCCGTTCTGCCCGCCCTCCGTGGTGCCGTAGGCTATGAAATGCTTCAGCGTGGCGAGGGTGGAATAAGGCTTGGAGAGGTCGCCCCCGCCCAGTCCCCGCACCAAGGCGGCCCCCATGGTGCCGGTGAGCGTGGGGTCTTCGCCCATGCTCTCTTCCACGCGCGACCAGCGCGGGTCGCGCGAAAGGTCGAGCACGGGGCCGTAGCTGATGTGTGCCCCTTGCAGGCGCACTTCCTTGCCCACCACCCGTCCCATGGCTTCAGCCGTTTCGGGAGAGAAGGTTGCGGCCAGTCCCAGTCCCGTGGGAAAGACGGTGGTGCCGATGGCCATGTGGCCGTGGGGAGCCTCCTCGGCAAGAAAGAGCGGTATGCCCCAGCGGGTGTGGCTCATCACATAGTCCTGGAGTGCGTTTGCCGCCTTGGCGGCCAGCTCCGGCGTGAGCCCGTTGGAGAGGCTCTTCTGCGTCCAGGGGTCGGCCCGGAAGGTGGCCCAGAGCATGCCGATGTTGCCGTCCGCAATGTCTTTTCGGAAAGATTCAGAGGGCAGGATACGCTTGCCCTGTATCTCGTAGTAGTTCCAGGCGAGGGTGCAGCGCAACTGCCCCACCTTCTCCTCGAGCGACATGCGCTGCAGGAGGTCGCTCACACGCTGGTCAACGGGCAGCTTTGCGTTCTGGTAAGGCAGTTTTTTCTGTGCCGCCGTGCCGAGCGCGAGGAGGCTTAGCACGACGAGTGTAAGTGCTTTTTTCATATAAGTTAGGAATGTTTTGAATTATTGTATAGCGCATTTGTCAAAGCCGACGGGCTCTCCCTCCCTGACCATGCGCACTGCCTTCAGCTTCAGGTAGCGGCCGGCGGTGGGGGTGAAATGCACTTTCTGCATGACGGGATGGTTTCGGATGTTGGAGAACTCACCCTCCGCCACCTTCTTCATGTCGCCCTTTTCCTTGCCCACATAGAGCTCGTAGTGGGATACGAGGCCCTTGTGCTGTGCGCTCTGGTCGGGCAGATAATAGAAAACTTTCAGCTGCTGCTCCTTCCCGAGGTCGAAGACGACGGCATCGGCGAGGGTCTCGCTCACCGTGAACGGCAGGCTCTCCACATCCTCCACCTTTTCTACGAACAGGTCTTTGGCGTTCGGTGCATAATAGGCTCCCAACTCGTTGATGCATACGGGGCCGCGGCTCTTCTGGAAAGTGATGCGGACTTGCGAGGTCTGGATGGTCTTGAAGCGCAGCAGGCGCTTGTAGCCTATGGTCGTGGTCTCCTCGTTCATCTTCAGCGGCAGCCACTCCTTGCCCTGCCGATACTCGACGAGGAACTTCTGAACTCGCTGCCCTAAGGGGATATACTCTTGCAACATGATGCGGTTGAGCTTGGCAGGACGCTTGAAAGACAGCAGCAAGGAGGGCTCTTTCTGGTTGTCCTTCACGCTCCAGTAGGTATCAAACTGGCCGTCCGTAAGCTGCTTTTCACTAAACGACTTGCCGCGCACATCCGAGGCCTTGATGCTCACGCCTTTCAGCAAGAGGTTGGTCTTGAGCTCCGAGGAGATCTGTTTGTGGAAGGCAATGACACGGGCTGAGTCGACGGGATGTATCAGGCCGTCCTTGTCTATGGGCATGTTCAGGAGGAAGGTGCCGTTGTGGCCGACGCTGCGATAATACAAGTCTACGAGATGATCCACGCTTTTCACCTTGCCGTCCTCGCTCTCATGATAGAACCATCCTGGCCGGATGGAGGTGTTGCATTCGGCAGGAACCCAGGTGTCGCCGTCTTCGTGCCCTGACTGCAGCTCCCAATGGTTGGGATAACCGGGGTAGACTTCGTTGATGCGAAGGAAAGACCAGTTGGTGGCAAAGGCATATCCGTTCTCGTTACCTACCCATCTGCAGCCCGGGCCGCCGTCGGAGAAGATGACGGCTTTAGGCTGAAGCTCGTTAACCATCCTGTAGGCGCGGGGGAAGTCATAGTAAGTGCGGCGGTCGATGGTGCGGGTCTCGCGGGCTCCGCCATAATAGCCGTCGCCGCCGTTGGCGCCGTCAAACCAGATTTCGAATATGTCGCCATATTGCGTGAGCAGTTCCTGAAGCTGTGAGTAGAAGTATTCTATATAAAGAGGTGTGCCGTAAAAGGCCTGATGGCGGTCCCATGGGGAGAGGTAGACGCCGAATTTCAGCCCGTATTTCTTACATGCCGCTGAGAGTTCTCCCACGACATCGCCCTTCCCGTCTTTGTAAGGAGTGTTGCGGACGCTGTAGTCGGTGTATTTCGTGGGCCACAGGCAGAAACCGTCGTGGTGCTTGCAGGTGAGTATGATGCCCTTCATGCCGGCGGCCTTCAGCGTCCTGGCCCATTGCTCGCAGTCAAGCTTCCGGGGATTGAAACTCTCCAGCGGTGCGTCGCCGTAGCCCCACTCGCGGTCGCCGAAAGTGTTGGAGCCGAAGTGGATGAAGGCATAGGTCTCGAGTTTCTGCCATTCCACCTGATTCTCGTTGGGGAGGGGGGCAACCGGTGCGGGCACCTCATTCTGTGCCATCATGCTCGTCGGGAGCAGGGACAGCACGCTTAATAATAGACTTTTAGCTTTCATATCGTCGATGTTTTAAAGTTCCACTTGCCGTGCTTTGCTGCCAAACCAGGTTATGCGCATCGGTTTGACATGTCTCCCGTTTACCTTAATCTTGACAAGGATGTAGCGGTCGTAGGGGTATTGCCTTACTGCCTTGTAGGAAACCTTGAAGGTCGTGCGCTCCTTGGCCTTGAGTTCTATCCTGTCGGGCATCTTGAGTATGCGGTTGTCAGGTGTCTTTTCGAACTCCACGACCATAGGCTTGTCGGTGTCATTGGCGATTCTCTGCTCAAAGGTATATGACTCTCCGGGTCTCAAAGAGCTGAACGGCAACACCTTATACCCCATGTATAGTCCGCTGCCGAAGGCGTAAGGATGGTCCTCGGTAACGGGGTGCAGGTAGCCTGTCACATTCCCCTTTATCCAAATGCGGGTGTAATTCCTGCCGTCGTTCAGTAGCACGACCACCTCCTTGGAGAATTTCCCGGGTCGGTTCAGGGGGTTGTAGGTAACGGTTACCGTGCCTGTCTTTCCGGGGGCAACCGGCTTCTTGCTGAACTCGCCGCTGGTGCATCCGCACCAGGCATTCACCTCGGTGATGGCGATGGGCTGGCTTCCCTTGTTCGTGAAAGTAAAAGTGTGGTTCACTTTGCCGTCCTTTTCCAGTATGGTTCCGAAGTCGTGGATGCGCTTGTCGTATTCGAAGGTCTTCAGATAGGTAGGCTCGTTTTGTGCCGGAAGTCCTGATGAGAATGTAAGCAAGAGAAGTATTATGCTGTCTCTTATACACATCTGACGCTGCCGACGACTAGTCGAGTGTA
>CAUULA010000138.1:0-5225 GCA_963545855.1 uncultured Prevotella sp. | reverse complement strand
CTACACTCGACTAGTCGTCGGCAGCGTCAGATGTGTATAAGAGACAGTATTATAAAAGTCAGAATATGAAGAAACTTATCATATATATATGTACCCTGATTCTTTTGATATCATGCGGACAGTCGTATGAGGAGAGACAGGCTGTTTCAAGAGCCGAGAGAGCCCGCTTGAAGAAGCAGGATTCCTTGGCGCTGAAGGTTGCCGTCCTGCCTACCCTCGACTGCCTGCCCGTCTATCTGGCAAAAGTGTACAACCTTTTTGACACCACCAAGGTGGATGTACACCTTCGCATGTGGAATGCGCAAATGGATGCAGACGCGGCCTTGATAAATGGAAGCATAGAAGGAGCCGTTACTGACATAAAAAGGGTGGAGAAGATGGAGAGTAGGGGAACTAAGTTTAAGATTCTGGGGTATACCAATGCCTACTGGCAACTGATAGCGAACCATAAGGCCCGAATCAAGCATGTAAAACAGTTGGGCGACAAGATGGTTGCCATGACCCGCTATTCGGCAACCGATTACCTTACCGAGAAAGCACTTGAAGGCGTTAAGATAGGCGCATCTGTCTTCCGAATCCAGATCAATGATGTTATCATCAGACTCCATATGCTGCTCAACAACGAGATGGATGCCATGTGGCTTACAGAGCCTCAGGCTACCACAGCCCGTCTTCACAAGAATCCGGTATTAAAAGATAGCCGAGAAATGAAAGAGACATTAGGTGTCGTGGCCTTCCGTTCCCAAGCGTTCACGGACAGAAGGAGACGGCAGCAGATATCCTATTTCGTGAGAGGATATAATGACGCTTGCGATTCCATAAACAAGTATGGGCCAAGGAATTATGCGGATCTAATAAAGACCTACTGCAAAACTGATGGCCAGACTTTGAAAGCATTGCCGACACTAAAATATACCCATATATCAGACGCCATGATAAAGAGCAACGGAAAAGCGGGACAATAACTATTATCAAAAAGTTGAAGAGTCAATAAAAAAGAACGAAGAGCGGTTAATAACAAACTATGAATATAAAACTTAAGGATAATCTCAGGGCTTATCTCCATGCAAATTATCGTTGCAATGACCTCATCAGAATCATTATGCAGCTCTCCGAGGAGGAACATATACATGAGATACATCATCGGATAGAGCGTGTCTCGGAAGACTACAGGCGCATGTTAGACTTCATGCGCGAGGGGTATCAGGATCCTGAGCGCGGCATGTTGTACCACAAACTTTTCACGAAAGCAACGAATATAGGGCTTGATCTCTATAAGCGGCTTGACATGCAGACGCGCCCCTCATTCCTTAGAGCCCAGAGCCGTGTTGCCGGTGGCGGCTTCTCGCATGAAGCCATCCAATCGGTCATGGAGGACATGGTTACTGATATTGCAATGTTGAGCCTTGAGGCAGAAGAGATAAAACAACAGAAGCAATCGGAAATCTTCGATGCGCATCAAAAGAAAATAAGTAGAATCTTTGATTACATCCTTGTTTCCGACGGATGGACAGAGGCTGATTCCCAATTTTATACTGAACTTATTTTGTCGCCGACCATAGAGTCTAATGATGCACAGACTCTCGTAAGTGCAATAGGCCTTAGCGGCTCACAATATTTTGACTTTCAAAAGAATAGATCCTTGGCAGAAATCTATCTGAAAGCGGCAGATAAGCATGTCAAGCAAAAGGCGTTGGTAGGATGGGTTTTTTCGTTAGACGATAGTTATCCCGCTTATGAAGAGAAACTGAAAGGATTGTGTGAAACAATCTGTAAATCAGAAAAAAACATCCATGATCTATTTGAATTACAGAAGCAGTTCTATTATTGTAACAACACACAGATAGACAGCGACCGTATTCAAAATGAGATTATGGGAGGCCTTATGAAGAACCCTAACCTCAAGTTTACCCGGTTCGGTATAGAAGAAAATGAGGATTCCCTGAACAGTATCCTACATCCAGATGCTTCCGAGAAGGCTATGGAGGAGGTGGAAGACGCCATGAAGAAACTTACCGATATGCAGAAACAAGGCATGGACATCTATTTCGGCGGCTTCAGCCATATGAAACGCTATGCCTTTTTCTACGATTTGAGTAACTGGTTCGTGCCTTTTTATATGGAACATCCCGACCTGAGGCGTGCCAATACGAAATTACAGGATATATCATTCATGAAGGATCTTCTTGAGAAGGGGCCGTTTTGTGATAGCGACAAGTATTCTTTTGCACTGGCTCTCTCTTCCTCAATCGATATGATTCCCAATAATGTCAAGGAGATGTTGAATAATCCAGATGCCACCTTTGGTGGTGTGGCGATTGACAATACGGAGTCTTCTGCATATATCCGGAGAATGTATCTGCAGGATTTCTACAGGTTCTTCAATCTCTATACAGATAATCGAGATTTCAAAAACAGTCTCTATAGTGTCAATGGAGAAACTCGGGAGTTTATGTGTAGCAGATTATTCCAGTCGACAGGACTTCCAAATTACAGTTTAGAAATGATTTCTTTTTTGAGGAAAAACTTCAGGCCAAAGGAAAGTGTACTATATGATTTTGTCCATGCATATCCCCATAAGCAAGAAGCAAAATACTTGATTGCATTGGGACTCCTCGCGTCTAATAATTCCTGGGGAAATTCATCATCTTACTTCCGAAAGGCATTGGAGCTTGAGCCGGAAAACGAACAGGCAATCAAAGGGCTTGCCCGCACGGAACTTAGGGATGGGAACGCAGAAGAGGCTGTAGTCCTTTATGCAAAACTAATGCAGCTTCATCCTGAGAGAAAGTCATACCAAATTAATTATTCCTTAGCTCTCGTTAAAACAGGAAATTATGATTCGGCCCTGAATACCCTCTATCGATTAAATCTGGAGAATCCTAATGATGAAAATGTAAACCGTGCCTTGGGATGGGGACTGCTATGCAAAGGAAGTGCACAGCAAGCCTATGATATTTATAAAAGCCTGATGGAAAAAGGCGATATTACTATGGATGACTATCTGAATATGGGCTATGCCGCATGGGGACTACACAACATAAAAGAAGCAGCCAGACTGTTTAAGATCTACAGTGATGATCCACATAGCGGAGTGGATAACGAGACCTTGCTCACACAAGCATTCGATGAAGACGGGCAAATTCTTTCGACTTACAACATAGACAAAACAGAGAGGTTCCTCATGATAGAAATCGCAACACAAGCATAGTTATCAAAGGCTGCTCATTGGAGCAGCCTTTGATATTTCTTACGAATTCATCGACAAAAGAAATTCTTCATTATCACGGGTATGAATCATTCTGTCATGTATGGTATTCATGGCTTCTATAGGATTCATATCACTAATATACTTACGCAAGATCCACATACGGTCAAGCGTGGTCTTATCCTGCAGCAGATCGTCGCGGCGGGTACTTGATGCAACAAGGTTTACGGATGGGAATATACGCTTGTTGGACAATGAGCGGTCAAGCTGGAGTTCCATGTTTCCAGTACCCTTAAATTCCTCAAAAATAACTTCATCCATTTTACTACCCGTATCTATTAACGCTGTTGCGATAATTGTCAACGAGCCTCCCCCTTCGATATTACGGGCCGCACCGAAGAAACGCTTCGGCTTCTGAAGCGCATTGGCGTCAACACCTCCCGTCAATACTTTGCCCGATGCAGGGCTGACAGTATTGTAGGCACGCGCCAATCGGGTGATAGAATCGAGGAAAATTACTACATCATGACCACATTCGACCATGCGCTTGGCTTTTTCAAGGACAATGCCCGTAATCTTTACATGGCGCTCTGCAGGCTCGTCAAAAGTTGACGCAATAACCTCGGCCTTCACGGTGCGTGCCATATCTGTAACCTCCTCTGGACGCTCGTCGATAAGTAGCATCATCAGATATGCTTCTGGATGATTTGCCGCAATCGCATTGGCGATGTCTTTCATCAAAATAGTCTTACCTGTTTTGGGCTGAGCCACGATTAATGCGCGCTGGCCCTTGCCAATAGGAGAAAAGAGATCAACTATGCGAGTGGAAAGATTTGTTGTGGCACGATCACCACAGAGGGTAAACTTTTCATCAGGAAAGAGCGGGGTGAGATGTTCAAAGGGTATACGATCACGAACCTCGGAAGGTTCTCTTCCATTAATCTTGTCAATACTTGTAAGCGGAAAATACTTCTCCCCGTCATGTGGTGGACGGACATGGCACTGGATAACATCTCCTGTCTTCAGTCCATAATGCTTTATCTGATTCCCCGAAACATAAATGTCATCAGGGGAAGAAAGATAGTTATAATCACTTGAACGCAGAAAACCATAGCCATCGGGCATAATCTCAAGGACCCCATTGGCCGTTACTATATCAGAAAAGTCATATGCATTGGCAACCATAGGGGCAACTACAGGAGCCTGGTAGGCAGACATCGGGATGGGGCCGGGTACCGTAGGACGGTCGAACATATCATATGTGGGGACAGCCCCTTGATCTTCTATCGGGAGATCTACCGTTACTATGAAATCTGTACCGTCGCCGGGATCTCCTCCCCAAACCTCATCTTCTATCGCATCACGCTGCTCCTCCACATTATTATTCTGGTTATGTGCATTGATTTTCTCTTGGAGCTGGGCGAGCAAGCCTTCCCCCTCGGACTTCTCGTTTTCCGGTTCTACCCCAGACGCAAACTGTGCTTCAGGAATAAAAGAATCGTCCTGAATGTCTTCTTCTGCAGCAGGGGCAACCTCTCCCGGTATTTCCGTCATTTTCGCAGAGTCCTTTCCTGCCTTCTTCACTTCCGCTTGCGCATTAACCTCCGATTCACGCTTGGTCTTTCTACCCTTAGGCTTGGAAGCTGTTACGGGCGCCTCCTTTTCTGGAGATGGCGTTTCCGGTGATTCTGGCGGATTAGGAATAGCCTCTTCTTTAAACAAGGGAGTCTCTTCTGCTGTAGGCTTTTTCTTCTTCAGATCATAATTTTCTCCTTCTTTACCTTTTACGGAATACACCCGGTCTACCTCTTTTTTCACAATACGAGCACGGTGTCTCTTCGTTGCAGACAAGGGATTCTTGTTACTCTCATCCTCGGCTTGCTTGTCCAGAATGGCATAAGCAATTTCCTCAATTGTTGCACCTGGCGCGGATTCTATACCCAATTTCTTTACAATATCTTCCAACTCGGAGATATTCTTAGATAATAATTCGTCTTTGCTATACATATATTAGTAT
>CAUULA010000137.1:0-5465 GCA_963545855.1 uncultured Prevotella sp. | reverse complement strand
TATGTAAATAGCAGGGAAGATGAGAAGGATTGTTTTTAGAGTTATTTAAAACAATTACCTTCTCTTTTCCCCAATAGTAGAAATAATTACAAGACCCTTTTATTTTAGTTATAGCCTGGATTATTGCCAGTTCCCATCATTAGAGAGTTGCTTGTCATCTCTGCGTAGGGAATAGGGAATAGCAGGTGTGTGGCAGACTCAAACTGGAGTTTGGACTTGGTAGATGAGTATCCCCATTTTTCTACAGGGGCTTTTGCCCATTCATCCAGATTGATGAACCCGGCAACATGCCAACGGCGAAGATCCATCCATCGTATGAAGGGTTCGCCAGCCAACTCCTTTAGGCGTTCATCCATGATATCATCCATTGTAATGGTACGAGTATAATCCGCTGGAACCGCAGCCTCTGTCCCGTCGGTCGTAGAAAGTCTTGCGCGCTTACGGACATCGTTTACTTGCTTACGGGCAGAAGCCTCGTCTCCAGTTTCTAAATATGCTTCGGCTGCAAGAAGCTTTACATCGGCGAATCTCAGGATACGCGGATTATTACAAGAGGTAACTCCAAAAGTAGGATCAAGCGGACCTCGACGGGCGCCATTGATGTATTTCACAAATTGCCATCCGTTAAAAGTATTCCCCCAATCAGATGGGTTAAGCCAACTGTATTGTGGATCAACTTGATCTGAAACTATATGTACAGTTTCAGCCTTTCGTGGATCTGCATTTTCAAAAATAGAGATTAATTTATCTGTAGGTCCGTATACACAACTAAAAGTATAATAGTTTTCATAAAATTCAAGATAAATTACACCCATTGGACCACTTACACCACCCCAGTTGTTATCCAACCAAGGATTATCACCTCTTTGTGGATTTGTACTTGCCTGATATTCAAATAGGGATTCTGCATTGTTTTCCGTGCGATAGTCGAAATTGTCTCCAAATGGAACTCCCACTATCGTGGTCGTTTCATCCATTGACTCAAAAGCGCTGATTGCGTTTTTGTAGTCTTCTTGGGAATCGCCGTTATATTGCTTGGCATAATTGGCCCGCAAAGTATAACATTTAACCAGCATTCCTCGTGCAGAGTTCTTGAATGCACGCCCCTTGTTTTTTTCGTCCCATGACTTCGGCAAAAGTTGTTCTGCCTGTTTCAAATCAGTAATGGCCTGATCGAGAAGTTCAAAGCCGACAGTAGGCGGTAGCGAAGATGTGCCAAGACTCTTAATACGCATGTTTTGATTAGGCGCTTTTCGAAAATGATTCCATAGCATCATGTTTATCCAGCCACGGATAAAATAGCATTCCCCCTTGCACCAATCTGCATATCCTGGTGTTGTACATACAGCTTGGATAGCAGGATCATTTAATTTTTCTAACATAAAATTGGTTCTATTGATAATCGCATAGAGAATAGACCAATAACTCCATATATGACTATTGTCCGAAGTAATGTAGAATCCATCAAAATCTCTGCCGTTATCATTATTTGTGGTTATATCGTCTCCGGGAAGAAGTATAATATCATATAATGGCCCTGCTACAAAAGCTCCGTTAGCAGGATCCCCGAAATGTGGGCCGAAGATTTCTCCCACTTCAGCATAAATGGCACCGATTCCTCTTTCCACCTTATTTTGATTTTCAAAATAATTATCTTCTTGTAAGATGGTATCGATTCCATCCTCCAAGAAACTGTTACAGGACATGAATGTGCAAACAAGTCCGAGGAGAACAGGTGCTTTTATGTTTTTAATTAAATGAAATTTTCTCATAATTTATAGTATTAAAAAGTTAGATTCAATCCCATGTAATAAATGCGTGGAGCAGGATTATAGTCATCTTCCGGGTCCAAGCCAGAGTATCCTGTAATGGTAAAGAGATTGGAAATACCCAAATAAAGATTGCAATTCTTAACAATATAATTGGTGCATTTGTACACACTCTGTGGAAGTGTGTAACCCAATTGTATATTGGCCAGACGCAGATAATCCGCATCTTCTATCCAGGCTATGCGGCCAGGACTGCAGGCAAAATGGGCATCTAAGCGTGGTAGCAGTGCATTTTTGTTATCCTCCCTCCAATAGTTTAGTGCATCGGTCGTATGAGTATTTGCGGCACCTACTGTCAAGAAGGTTGATTTTACAGGATTGACCTTTTGTACATCGCCCACTCCGCTAAACTGGGCAAAAAAATTGAAGTTATGCCAGTTAGCAGAGAGGTTGAAACCATAGAAATATCCAGGAAGCGATTTCCCCAAATAAGTCATATCATAAGAATCTACGATGCCATCTGGACCTACGGAGTAAGCCTCGCCTTCTTTTTTAGGAGCACCGTTTATATCCTTGAACCAGGCATCACCTGCCGTGATATATTCTTTAACATAGCTTACATCATTCACTTTTTGGAGATATTCCTGTGCTTCTTCTTTAGTTTGGAAGAATCCCCCCAATTGATAGCCTCTCAGATAACCCATGGGCTTTCCCTTTTCTATGTTCCCTACAGACGAAGACAGGATCAGGGGAGACCCGCCTTCAATCTTTACAACTCGGTTACGGACCGTTGTAAAGTTGCCACCTACACTAAAATTGAAATCCTTGATGGAATGGGAGTAATTCAAATTGATTTCTATGCCAGTATTACGAACAGATCCAATATTGGCAGATGGTTGAACCACTAAGCCGACACTCGGTGCAAGCTTGATATCTTCAAGGATGCCACTTGTCAGTTTATGATAGTATTCTATTGAACCGCTAAAATCGTGAAAGAAAGTAAAGTCAATGCCAAAATTACTTGTGGTTGTTTTTTCCCATTTAAGATCACTATTTGCCAGCAAATAGGCTGCAGCTCCAGAACTATAATATCCTCTACCCACATTTTGAGGATTATTGCCGAAAACATAATTTGGATATGTTCCAATTCTGGATAAATAAGCATAACTGGTAACTTCCTGATTGCCGAGCTGTCCCCAACTTACGCGTATTTTGATATCATCTATCCAATTTCTGTATTTCTGCATGAAGCGTTCAGAGGATATGCGCCATGCCGCAGAGATGCCAGGGAAGGTTCCCCAACGATTTTCTCGGGCAAATCGGACACTGCCGTCACGCCGGATTGTTGCATCCACATAGTACTTCTGATCATAATTATAGGAGAGGCGGAAAAGAAATCCAGCCAGGGCCTCGCGTTTCTGGAATGTACTTGCATTGGTATATTGGTTCTCACCTTCAATAACATGTAAGTTTTTATTTGCAGATGCAACAGATAGAGTAGAGGCACTATTGGACTTCATGCGGAACTTTTGCCCGGTAATGTCAAACAAAGCATCAAAGTTATGTTTCTTATAAAGGGTAAATTTGTAACTTGCGTTGAATTCGTAAATAAAGTTCGTATTGGTTACACTACGCTCATTATAATCACCTACAGATCCCGGCGCATAGGAATTTTCTGGATCAACTCCATTCCATAAAAGAACATTGGCTTTGCCATATTCAAAATAATTCACACTGTTCGTAAAACGGTCCATGTCGATAGTACCTCTAAGCTTTAAGTTCTTAATGGGCTCGATTTCCAAATAAGCATTCCACATCATTCGCAGAGAGGAGTTGTCCTGGTAGTTATAATGTTGACGGCCTACAAAATTGTTTTTGGTGTTAGTTCCATACAGTGTGGTAGTATCCCATATTCCATTAACATATCCATTAATAGTCTGCGCATATCCCCCAAATCCGTTCTCATCATAAATGGGTTGCCAAGGGGAATATTGTGCAGCCTCTATCAAACTTGGAGTATAAGGGGCATTCCCGCTGGTGCCATAAGCCACACGGATATTGGTGCCGAATCGCACATAATCGTTAACATCCGCATTCAATTTGAGAGCGCCGGAATAACGCTTCATCCAGTTTCCTAACTTTACACCATCATGGTCTGCATAGCTAAAGCTGGCCATATAGTCATTTGATTTACCTCCTCCATTAATACTGACGGAGTAGTCTTGCGTCATGGGGTTGTCAGTCAAGGAAGCTTTCTGCCAATCATAAGTTGGGCCATTGCCAATATATTTGGGGTCTGAAGGATCAAAGAAAGGTTTATTGGAAGGATCTTCGTCTTGCAATCTGTTTTCGTCTGTATCAAGAAGTGCATTATAGAAGTCGACAAACTGTTTCGTATTCATCAGAGGTTTTACGCGTTGCCATTGATTCTCAAAGCCAATTCGCTGGGAATAGTTTACGCGTACTTGATTGCGAAATCCCTTTTTGGTGGTAATAAGAATAACTCCATTGGAGGCTTTCAGACCATAGATGGCAGCTGAGGCGGCATCCTTCAATACGGAGATGGATTCGATATCATTAGGGTCAATCATGGATAAAATGTTGATATTGCCTCGATACCAATAGTCATTTTCCACCCCGGCGCCATATTCCATGATAGGAATGCCATCGATAACATAGAGTGGAGAGCTGATGCCCCAAGTATTGATACCTCGGATGCGCACGGTAGTACGGGCATTCGGGTCGCCCTCGTTGCCGATTACCTGAACGCCCGACATGGTTCCTTGCATGGACATATCGGGAGTCATGCTCACGACTTTTGCGATATCCTTGGAATCAATGTTGGAAATAGAGGTGGTAATATCTTTTTTCTGGCGACTTCCATAGCCAATCACGACGACTTCGTCCAGAGCTTCCGTATCTTCGATTAAGTTCACGGAAACTTGCTTGCCGGGCGACTTGACGGTCTGCGTCCGGAACCCTACATAAGATATTTCGAGATCGGATCCTTCGGGCACATCCATAGAGAAGTTTCCGTCAATATCCGTTACTGTGCCGAGGTTTGTTCCTCTAACTTTTACGGAGGCTCCGATGATGGGCTCTCCCTTTGAATCGGTAATACTTCCAGTTACGGTATGCCTCTTGGCATCAGGAGCCGATGCCGTTCTTGAGACTCTATGAGATACAATGATATTCTTTCCCTGTATCTTATAGTCTACATCCTGACCAGCCAGAATCTGCTCTATTGCCTTTTCCAAGCTTGTTGCATTAACGGTTACCTCTCTGGATGTATTGAGATCGGCGGCTTCGTAGACAAAGGAGTATCCCGTCTTTTGATACAATTCCGTCATGGCTTTCTTAACTGAAACATTCTTCAGGTTTAGATTAAGGCCTTGGGCTAATGACATCATGCCATAGCTGAAGGCGATAGCCAATAGAATGATTTTCTTTAGATTCATGTTAAAACTGTAATTAATGTTATTAATTTAAGATTAAGTTGTGTCTATCAAAGAAAAACATTAACTTTGCAGAAATTCTCTATAGGCACACTGTACACGGTTGTTTAGGGAGATTACCACGGCAGAAAGAACTTCCACTTCTTTCTGCTTTTTCATCTCCGGCTTAGGGCACTGCTCTTATTAGCTTCATATCTGCGGTTTTTAAGATTAACATAATGATAGCTGTCTCTTATACACA
>CAUULA010000136.1:0-5665 GCA_963545855.1 uncultured Prevotella sp. | reverse complement strand
CCCCCCCACCCCCCGCTGTTTAATGCATTAGACGGCATAAGATATGAAGTCGAGTCTCGTGGGCTCGGAGATGTGTATAAGAGACAGCTTTTTGACTGTTCTATTGCTGTTCTTCACAATTTCTGCTTCAGCCCAAATTACAACTTCTGGTATTAGTGGAAAGATTACTTCTTCAGGAGAAGAGGTCGTTGGTGCTACGGTTACGGCTACACACCAGCCTTCAGGCACTATATACCGTGCAGTTACCAATGTAGACGGCCGTTATACCATTCAAGGCATGCGTCCGGGCGGACCTTATAAAGTTGAGGTTACCTATATCGGCCATCAAGCAAAGATCTTTAATAATGTAAGTCTCTTGTTGGGTGAAACACAAAATCTTTCTTGCGCTCTTGAGGAAAATGCGCAGCAATTACAAGAGGTCGTTGTTTCGGGAAAAGCCGGAATGAATGCAACTAAGACGGGTGCGGCAACAAGTATGAATGCCCAGCAGATCAATGACATGCCGAGCATTTCACATGGCATTGCTGATGTGGCTCGTCTGAATCCACAGTTGACAACGACAAGTAGCGGGGCTATGTCATTTGCCGGTACTAATAATCGCTATAACTCCTTTATGATTGATGGTGCTGTCAATAATGATGTCTTTGGTCTTACAAACAATGGAAGCAATGGCGGCCAGGCTGGAACACAGCCGGTATCCATGGAGACTATCGAGCAGATTCAGGTGAATGTGGCTCCTTTTGATGTCCGCCAAAGTGGTTTTACAGGTGGTGCGATAAATGCAATTACCAAGAGCGGAACTAACAAGTTTCATGGAAGCCTGTATGGTTTTGGGAATAACCAGAACTTGATCGGACACAAGTATGCCTTGGCCGATGGCAGCGGATACGCCGCAAAATACAATGAGCAGAAGGAATACAATGCTGGCTTTACATTAGGGGGACCTATCGTGAAGGATAAGTTATTCTTTTTTGTGAACTATGAGAAGTCAAACAAAACCTATCCAAATCTTTATGGGCTTGGGTCAAAAGATGCTAAATTTGATTCTGAGCAGGCGGCAAATATTCTTGCATGGGTGAAGGAAATGGCTGCTGCCCAGGGAGTAAAATACAATGGTGAACTGACCAACCCGGATGTTTACACGAAGAGTGATAAGGCTGGGGCCAAATTAGACTGGAACATCAATGAGTTTAATAAGTTCAGTTTAAGATGGAGCTTGGTAAGTGCGTCCCAGTTGAACAATACCGGCAGTAGGTCTACACTTAATGCAAGTACCTATAGCTATCCATTCAAGAGTAAGACTAATTCTTTTATTGCAGAGTTGCAGAGCCGTCTGTCCCCGGTTTTGAGCAATGAGGCTCGCGTTTCTTATGTTCGTGTCCGTGACCATCGTGCCATCTCTGGGGAGTTTCCAATGATAACGGTTAACGGTGTCGGAGGCGGCAGTGTGAACCTCGGTATAGAGCGTTCCTCTATGGCAAACAGTTTGAATCAGGACATCTATACCTTAGAGGATAACCTGACATGGTATAAGGGAAGCCATACATTTACATTCGGAACCCACAATGAGATTTATAATTTCTCTAATCTTTTCATTCAAGACCTGTTTGGCTCCTATTATTTCAAGACCTATGATAAGTTCAAAGCATACTATGACGCATGGAAAGCCGGCGCTATAGATCCGAAGGAAACTTACATTAACCAGTATCGTTACGGCCATGCGAATACGGATGTAACAGGAGATCCCCGTTGGCGCGCCGGTTTCGGTGCGGCCCAGTTCAGCATTTACGCACAGGACAAGTGGGATGCTGCGAATAATTTCCAGCTCACTTATGGCTTGCGCGTCGATGTCCCCGTCTTCTTTGATACGCCCGCAGAAAACGCCGGCTTCAATACCTATGCAGAAAAGCAGGGATGGAATGTCAAGACCAACCAGAGGCTTTCCAGCTCCCCGTTGTTCTCTCCGCGTGTAGGTTTCCGTTGGGATATCAATAACGATCACCGGTTTATTCTCCGTGGTGGCATAGGTGTTTTCACGGGGCGCATCCCCTTTGTATGGGTCAGCAACAACTTCTCTAACACGGGTATTCAGCTCTCGACCTATAATCCTAACAGCACTAAGGGGCTTGAGTTGATTCTGGATCCAAACGGGCAGGAAGCAAATGCGCAAAAGCTGAAAGCTTCCGGAAACCAGACCGTGAATGTCTACGACCGTAAATTTAAGTTCGCGCAGAACCTACGGCTCAACCTTGGATTCGATTTCCAGTTGCTTGGCATCGACTGGACGCTTGAGGCAATCTATTCAAAAACTCTGAACGACATCGTTTACAAGAACCTTGCCTATGAGCAAACCGGCAAGACCATGAGCCAAGTTTATACGGACATAGCCTGGGATAATCGTCCTCTGTTTACCCGCATAACAAAAAAAGAGCCGTATGCCAATGTCTATGGACTTTATAACACTTCCAAGGGTTATACCGCCAACCTCTCCCTGAGGGCAGAGAAGAAGTTTGATTTCGGCCTCGACTTGATGGCGAGCTATACCTTCACCAAGTCTAAGAGTGTGAATAATGGAGGGTCATCGGTAGCGGAGAGCAACTGGCGCTTCAACTACACATACCGTAATTCCAATGATCCGGAGTTGGGTAACTCGGCCTACAATGTGCCTCATCGTATCCAGGCGTCGGCTTTCTATCATGCCGCCTATGGCAAGAACAAGGCATGGTTGACCACCGTTGGCCTGATTTATCAGGCTCGCAGCGGCTCACCCTATACCTATTACTATTATGGCGATGTCAACGAAGACGGTGCCAACGGAAACGACCTTCTTTTCATTCCCACGGATGAGCAGATAGACAAGATGCCCTTTGAGCCTTCCGCACCCGACACTAAGCCCAACGCCTTGACCAACAGGGTGTTCGGAGATGCCTATAAGGGTGGTTCACTCTCAGAAGATCAGCAACGCCAGTTGATGAAATACTGGATGGGCAACGACTCGTATATGAGGGATCATCGTGGAGAATACTACAAGCGCTATGCTGACAATCTTCCTTTCGAGCACCATTTCGATGTGCACCTTGCCCAGAAATACAGCTTCAAGGTTGCGGGGCAGATCAATTCCATCGAGTTGAGCTTTGACATCATCAACCTCGGAAATCTGCTCAATAAGGACTGGGGCCACACGATGGGCGACGGATTTGGAATATATTCAAGTCCCGTAAACTATCAGGGCAATGGCGTATACCAGTTCACGGGTGCTTATGCTTCAAGAGACTATAGCGACTATTACAGCCGCTGGCGTGGTCAGATAGGTTTGAAATATACATTCTAATTGACAGTATAGTTGAGAAAATAGCGGATAACCATGAGAGTTATCCGCTATTTTGGTATCTTTGCATTAACGAACAATTTAAGCCGAAGACATTATGATTATCGACTTTGATAAGATTCCGGAAGCACATCTGGTTGGGTTCAAGGGTGGCAAGGGCCTTCTTGACACTCGTAATTATACAGATGACAAGGTAAAGATTATGTATTCCACCTTGCGTCCGGGAGCTTCAACGGGCATGCATAGGCATGATGGAAACTGTGAAATCATCTTTGTCGTCAGTGGGGAACTGACTTTCCATTACGACGGGGTGGTCGAGGTGGCCCGTACAGGCCAGGTGCATTATTGCCCCCAAGGGCATTCCCATTATATGGAGAACCTGACCGACCATGACGCGGTTTACTTTGCCATAGTCCCCGAACACCATTGAGCATTCCGGGGAGCGGTCCCCGACATTGTTACAAGCCGTGTGTAACGATGTTACAAGCAGCGTGTAATGCCATTACTTGCAGCGTGTAACCCGGCAATATGGCGCGGCCGCAAGTTCACGAGGTGGCAGACTTGCGGAGCATCTTTAGTCTCCGTCTGGCTTCGGGGGCATCCGGATATAATTCCAGAGCCTTCTCGTAGTTCTTGATAGCGGCTTCCCGGAAGTCTTCTTTCTCGCAGTCCCTGCCCATCTGGACATATTCCACGGCCAGGCGTTTCAGGAAATCCTCTTTCCTTTGGGCTTCAGCCTTGAGTTTCCTGATTTCTTCTTTCTGTTGGTTTACGATGTTTAGCTTTCTTCGGAGTAGCCTCTTGACTTCCGGTTTCTCTATGTCATAACGGCTGTGAATGGCCAGGAAAAAATTGTCCAACGCTTCCTGCATGTCGCCTCGGTTGAAGGCAGTCATGGCATTAAAATATTCTTTGTCGGCTTTGCTTTGCTGTAAGGCAAGGGATATCATGTCCCGGTTGTTGTAGCTGCGGGCAAAATGCTGTACTTCTGCCTTTACGAACACATCCTCACGGCGGATGGGTTCCTTGAGGCTTATGCCCTCCAATGATGTGCAGCGCGATAGTGCTACATAGGTCTGGCCGCCGGCAAAGACACCGCCCGTAAAGTCTATCTTCACTTTATTGAAGGTCAGCCCCTGGCTTTTGTGTACGGTTATCGCCCATGCCAGCCGCAAGGGGAACTGTGTATAGGTGCCGATTGCCTGTTCTTCTACTTTCTGTTCTTTTTCATTGAATGTGTATTTCACATTCTCCCAGAGCTCGCGTTCCACATCGCAGTCGGTTCCGTCCTCCGTGCGGACATAGATAATCCCATCGTCTTCGTCTCCGAAACCAATGATGGTGCCCAGTGTTCCGTTTACCCATCGCTTCTCCTTGTCATTGCGGATGAAGAGTATCTGTGCACCTGTTTTCAATACCAGTTCCTGAGGGGTAGGCAGGCTGCTGTCGGGGAATTCTCCTTCTATGGCACCATGGAATATGGTGGGCTCCCCGGGCAGTTCACCTAATCTTTTCTCGTTGATATAATCTACCGTGTCCCTGCGAGTAGACAGGATAATTGCCAGTTTGGTGCCATCATTCTCCAGCGCTGTTCCCACATGCTGGTTCAGCATGGCCAGATCTGCAGTACCCACTTTGGAAGTCCGTATATGGTCGAGAATATTTATGAAAACGGGGTCTGACTGTCGATATACCTTGGTCAGTTCGATGCTCACAAGTTGCATTTGCCGGAAGACTTTGGCGTCGAAGAAGAATGATGAGGGATAGAACGGTTGCAGGAGCTGGCGGTCTTCCTCCTTAAGCACAGGCTCAAGCTGGTAGATGTCTCCCACCAGTAAGAGCTGCTTGCCGCCAAACGGTTCCCGCATATTGCGATTATAAATCCGCAACACTTTATCAATGAAGTCGATGATATCGGCACGAACCATGCTGATTTCATCAACGATAATGAGTTCGACCTCTCGCAGGAGCTTACGCTTTTCAGAGTTATACTTCAAGGTGTCTCTTATATTTCGGGCGCTATAGCGGCTGTCGTTAGGGAGTAGGGGATGAAAGGGCAACTTGAAGAAGCTGTGTAGTGTGGCTCCGCCGGCATTGATTGCGGCTATCCCGGTCGGTGCCAGAATCACATGTTTCTTTTTGATCGTAGACGCAATATAGCGCAGGAAAGTTGATTTACCCGTCCCTGCCTTTCCTGTCAGGAAAAGTGAGCGACGGGTAAATTCCAATATCTGGAGCGCGTTCTGCAACTCCGGGTTGTTTAAATCAATGTTCTCTGCACTGATATTGCCCTGTCTCTTATACACATCTCCGAGCCCACGAGACTCGACGTCATCT
>CAUULA010000135.1:0-5707 GCA_963545855.1 uncultured Prevotella sp. | reverse complement strand
AGATGACGTCGAGTCTCGTGGGCTCGGAGATGTGTATAAGAGACAGGATATACTGTGTTCTGTGAGTTTGCTTTATTAGTTGCCTGCGGTATCCGGGGTTTCCTCTGCCGGCGCAAGAGCAGCTTTTGCGTTCTTGTCGTCAGGAGAGAGGATGAGCAGTTTCTCGTAGTAAGGCTTTGCTGCCTCGAGATCCTTCTTGGTAGCCCAGTAATAGTAGCCGATGAGCTGATATGCCTGGATGAGGTAGTTGGTCTCGTCGGCATCGCGGTCGGCCTTGTTGGCATAGAGGTCTATGGTCTTCTGATAATAAGATGCGCCGAGGTCGTCGAAGCCGGCATCCGAGGAGCTGTTGCCTGCCTGATTGTAGACCCATCCTGCAATGGAGGGGAACTTGGAGACGATGGTCTCGTAAATCTTGTTGGCTTGTGCAATGTTGGCCTGTGCATTATCGCCTTTCTTGGCCTTGTCTACATAGATGCTTGCCAGCTTGACATAGTCAGACGGAGTGGCATTCTCGTTCTTGTCCATGTACATCTGATTGTATTCGAGAGCCTTGTCCTCATTGCCGGCAGCCTGATAGGCCTCGGAGATATACTGCAACGGCTTGATGTCCTTGTGATCGAGTTCCATTGCCTTATTATACTGCTCGATGGCCTTGTCATACTGTCCGACTCCCTTGAGGGCCTTCCCGTAGTTATTATAGTCAAAGGAGGTTTTCTTGCAAGTGTCGTTCAAGATCTTCTGCGCGTTAGCGAGAGCATCCTGATAATTGCCAAGCTCGTTGTTGGCACGCATAGCCTGACGCTGGAATCCCATCTCCATAGGATACTTGCTGGCTGAGAAATTGGCGATTTCCAGTGATTTCTTCTGGTTGCCGGCGTAGTAAGCAGCCGTTGCAAACTCCGAGAGACGATATTTCTCAAGCTTGTTGATGTCGCACTTTTCGAAATACTCGATGGCCTTGTCCATATTGCCGGTCATGTAGAAATTGTGTGCGGCCTCTGCCTCTACAGGGAAATCGGGAATCTGCTTCTTGAGCTCTTTCCAGGCATTCTCTGCCTCTACAGGGTTGGCTTTCCGGTTTACGCTGGCAAACTTTACATAACTTTCAGGATTCTTGGGATCCATGCGCATGGCCTGCTCATACCACATGGAAGCATCGCCGCCATTGTCTTGAACGGCTGCGATATCACCCTTGAGGATGTAAGCGGCTCCCATGGCCTTGTTTTTAGCAAGCGCGAGGTCGGCAAACTCGTTGGCCTTGTCATAGGTCTTGGCATTGAAGAACTCGTAACCCAAAGCAATCAAGGCCTCGGGGCTCTTCCTGAATGTTTTGGCATACTTCTTCACGAGATCCTTTGCCGCAAGAGAATTGCCAGGGTTTGCTCTCAACTCTTTCGCGATCGGTTGCAACATGGTCTTGTACTCAACATCTTGTGCAAATGCAGAAGCTGATGCCAACAGCAACGCTCCTACGAATAAATATTTGATAGTCTTCATAATCGCATGTTTTTTTTAAGTCGTTTAACAATCTGTTTACTAACTCATTTTCCCATTGGACGCTGAAATTCGGATTCTGGTTTAAGCAGAATGGATATTTCTTTTGCGGAACGGGTTGTCTTTTTTCCTGTTTTTAATTTCGTTTTACATCTACCGTCTTGATGGAAATATCTCCACGGTATGGGAGTAGACCCGACTTGAAGATGATGAGTTGTCCGACCGGACTTGAAATATAATTGGCAAAACTCCATGGGAGTGCCTTCTGAGGATCTACTACTATGCAGTATAATGTTCGTACAAACGGATAACGCCCATCGAGCAGGTAAGCCTGATAAGGTTTCCAGCTGTTCATCTCGTTGGCTTCATCTCGCAAGGATACAGACATTACATGGATATTCTTCTTGAAAGTGGTGTTGGTGGTGTCGCGGCGGTCATTGAGCCAGTTTGATCCAATCACGCCAATAGCATTCGGAGTCTGATCAATATAATCAATCACATCCTTGCTGGTCTTTGCGGCGACGATGTTAGCGCTGTTGATGGGCTTGCCGTCCAGAATGGAGTCGACCACATAATGCAAGGTGGCTGATTGCTTGTTGTCAAAGACAACTTCAATCTTTCCGAGCCTTGATTTCGGATAAAGTTGCTTCCAGTCAGTAACCTCCCCGCTGAGGACACGCTTCACATCTTTCACCGAGATGCAGGTGTCGTTATTGTTCTTGTTAACGATAAAAGCTAAACCGTCGTATCCAATAGGAAACACGACGGGAATTTGCCTTTTGGTCTTCAGGTAGGCGATTTCGCTTGGCTTCAGACCTCTTGATGTGATGAACAGGCAGGTCTGTAGATCCTTTATCTTCTGCAGGCCTGTTATCTCATCGGTATATATCGGCTTAAGGTCGGCCTTGGGAAACTTGAACTCAAACTGCTCGACCTCTTCTTCGATAATGGGACAGAAACTCTCATCGGCATAAAAGCTTATGGTGCCGGAGGTAGGAGTATCAGTTCTGCCTCCTCTCTTGTCTTTTGAAGAGCAAGAGAGGAGGGCAGCTATTGTTAATCCTACGAATATGTAAGATAGTTTTTTTTTCATAAAGTGATTAGTTCTGCAACTTAAACGATACAGGAACATTATACTTTACGCGTACCGCAGAACCGTTCTGCTTTCCAGGATTCCACTTCGGCATGCTTTTTACCACGCGCACGGCTTCCTTGTCGAGCGAAGGGTCTACGGAACGGGCGATTTTCACATCGCTGATAGAGCCGTCGCGCTCAACAACGAATGAAACGACAACGCGTCCCTGTACGCCATTTTCCTGGGCCACTACCGGATATTGGAGGTGGCTGCTCAAGTATGACATGAGAGCACCGGAACCACCAGGGAACGATGGCATCTGCTCTACCACATCAAATACTTTCTGCGTTACTTCCTCCTTTGGAGCTGGTGGAGGAGTAGCAACTGCGACATCAGTACGGACGGCTTCTACGATACGGCTGTCAGAGCCCTCATGGGTCTCTGCGCCAACGGCAGCTTTCTTGTCAAGGTCGTCCATGGCCTTCAGCTTGTTGTCTTCCTTAACGAGCTCATCTTTCTTGATGACAGGTGCTGTGAACTTCTGGGTCTCACGCGCAACAGGAATCTCCTTCTTGGGTGGGACCTTGGGCTTTATTTCTTCAACTTTCTCCCTCTTCTTTGCCTGTTCCTGCAATTTAGAGAGTTCCATTGCTTCCATATAGGCCTGGCGTTCTTCAGCCGCCTTGTCTGCCTGGATCTTAATCACTAAGAATGCGCCGATGATAGCAGCGGCAACGACTAAAATCGTCAAAGCCTTGATGTTACGCCCGGAAGTCCCCTTACGCAGCTTGTAGGCTCCGTAATCCTTGTTCTTGTTGGCGAACACCATCTCAATCCATTTAGGATCGTAAAGATCTATTTTTGCCATGATTTCTTTTCTTATTTAGTTTAGTCGTCGATTACATCTTGATATTTCTTGACTTGAGCAATTTCTCGTCGTCAGGATTAATCTTATCAATGACATAAGTTCCAATACTCAGGATCTGCATTTCATCGAGAGCATCTACCAAATTCTTGTATGATGCATTATCAGTAGCCTTAATGACAACCGTAAGCGTTGGGATCTTCTCGCCTCCCTTAAGTTCACCAGCTTTCAACTTGTTGAGTTCTTTCTGGTAGATACTGTCGGGGTACATCTTCGGATTCTTGGCCTTTTCAGCCTGTAACTCCTTGACGGCAAGGGTGATACGCTCTACGGGGCGGGTACCGTTCTCGGTAGCGTGCTCACGAAGTTTGGTGCGAAGCCCATCCTTGGCACTCCCCCAAGTAGTTTCCTTGATCCATGCAGGATTGTTATACTCAGGGATACCCTCTCCATAATAAAGCTTATTATCAGCGCAAACATACAGTGTAATGGTTTCCGAGGCCTTGGTCTCGTTTTTCATGTCGTCCTGGATGTTTTTGTCATTACTCGGCATGGTCAGCTCCATTGTCTGAGGTTTGCTCAAAGTGGTACAGAGCATGAAGAATGTGATAAGAAGCATCAGCATATCTACCATGGGCGTAAAGTCTACGCGAACGGTAATTTTCTTTTGTTTGCTTTCTTTCTTTGCCATATTATTCGCTCTCCTGCTTTAACTGAGTAATCATATAATAATGAGACTCATCCATGTCTTGAAGTTCGTTCATTACGCGTTTAACGGTCTTATAAGGGGTCGCGGCATCAGCCTTGAGGGCAATCTTGATGTCGGGATTAGCTCTGCGCGCCTGGTCGACCCACTGCTGAAACTCGCTCATGCCGCCTTTAATGGAATCGAGAGGAATTCCCTTTGTAGGAAGGGTCTTCTGCCGATTCTGGGTCGACATTGCGAGATAACTACTCAGCTCGGTCATGGGAACACCGAAAGTAGACTCAGACTTGAATACTTCTTGCTGCTTTGCAGCCAGAGATACACCAAACTGTGAAGTCATACCGTTGAGTGTCGCTCCCAGGTTGTCAGTATTGTCAATCTGCATAAACACCTGACCTTCGCCTGTCGGCTGGCCGGCAGCATTCTTTTCTGGACTGATCAATATAGTGAGGACTCCGTTCTCAGGCACCTTGATTTCAGAGACAGACCCCGGGGTGTTCACCTTCACTGGCTCATTCTTGACGAATGTAGAAGTCAGCATGAAGAAGGTAAGCAGCAGGGTCATGACATCCGACATAGGTGTCATATCGATCCAGACATCACTCTTCTTAATTTTTACTTTACCCATAGCGATAAAATTTTAAAGGGTTAGCAAAAATTAAGCCTCTTCCGTGTGGTTTGCTTCGTATGTCTGAGCAATTGAATAACCAACCTCGTCAAGGGCATATGTCAACTTATCAACCTTGTTGGTGAAGTAGTTGTAAGCTACAACTGCGCACCAAGATGTACCGATACCGAAGGCAGTATTGATCAAGGCCTCGGAAATACCCTGGGAAAGAGCGGCAGAGTCAGCACCACCACCTGCAGACAAAGCAGAGAATGAGCGAATCATACCAACCACAGTACCAAGAAGTCCGGTGAGTGTACCCAGCGTAACGATCGTAGCGATGATAGGCAAGTTCATGGTCAGAGTAGGCATCTCAAGCTGAGTAGCTTCCTCGTGAGCCTGCTGAATCTTGGCAACCTTCTGCGACTTCTTAAGAGCGGCATTAGCGCCAGACTCCATGTCCTTGTAGGCATTCAGAGAAGCCTGGACTACATTTGCGACAGAACCCTTCTGCTTGTCGCAGAGCTGCTGTGCCTTTGCAAAATCATTCTCGTTCAAAGCAGCCTTGATATTTGCTACGAATTTGGGGAGTGCACCTTTACCGAAGGCTGTGCGGAGAGCCAATGCGCGCTCAATAGCCATTGCGATAACGGTGAGCAACAGGGTATGGATAACTGGAACGACGATACCACCTTTGAAGATTGTTCCCCAGACATCGATAGGAGAAGTCTTAGACTCGTCAGCGAAATGGCTTGCGCTACCGAACCATGTAAAGAACAATGTGAAAGCGATGATAGCGCAGACTACGATAATCCAGAATGCACCTCTTACTCCCTGAAAGCCCTCAGAGTTCTTCTTATTGCTGGCTGTTTTTGTGATGTCTCTTATACACATCTGACTCAGCCGACGACTAGACTAGTGTAGATCTCGGTGGTCGCCGTATCAGTAAAAAATGAG
>CAUULA010000134.1:0-5741 GCA_963545855.1 uncultured Prevotella sp. | reverse complement strand
CACTCGACTAGTCGTCGGCAGCGTCAGATGTGTATAAGAGACAGATATAGGGCTGGTGAAGACCGATTCCTATCTTGAGCCATTCGAAGATGCCATCCGTGGACGGCATGAGCATGCTATGTGGAAGATGAATGAACTTGTCCAGAATGACAAGCAGACGCTCTCCGAGTTTGCCAATGGCTATGCTTATTATGGTCTGCACCGCTTGCCTAAGGGATGGGTCTTTCGGGAGTGGGCACCCAATGCCACAGCGATTTATCTTGTGGGAGACTTCAATAACTGGAAGGAAGAAGAAGCGTATCGTTGCAAGCGCATCCAAGATACGGACAACTGGGAGCTTAAGTTGCCGGCTAAGGCAATGAAGCATGGCGACCTCTATAAGATGCATGTGTATTGGAATGGTGGAAACGGAGAGCGTATTCCTGCATGGGCACAGCGTGTTGTTCAGGACGAACAGACAAAGATATTCTCCGCACAGGTATGGAATCCGTTGTATCCCTATATGTGGAAGAAAGACAAATTCAAGGCAAAGGTAAATCCGCTGTTTATCTATGAATGTCATATTGGCATGGCTCAAGATGCGGAGAAAGTGGGAACTTATCGTGAATTCAAGGATAATATATTACCCAGAGTTATCAAGGCCGGCTATAATTGCATTCAGATTATGGCCATTCAGGAGCACCCTTATTATGGAAGTTTCGGTTATCATGTAAGCTCGTTTTTTGCGCCTTCGTCCCGTTTTGGTACTCCCGAGGAACTGAAAGAACTTATTGACACGGCCCATCAGCATGGGATTGCTGTTATCATGGATATTGTGCATTCCCATGCCGTGAAGAACGAGGTGGAAGGCTTGGGGAATCTTGCAGGTGATCCGAATCAGTATTTCTACCCGGGGGAGCGCCGTGAGCATCCGGCCTGGGATTCTCTCTGCTTTGACTATGGGAAGAATGAGGTGCTACATTTCCTCTTGAGCAATTGCAAATACTGGCTTGAGGAGTATCATTTCGACGGCTTCCGATTCGACGGGGTTACTTCCATGCTTTATTACAGCCATGGCCTTGGGGAGGCTTTCACCAACTATGGGGATTATTTCAATGGGCATGAAGACGATAATGCTATTTGTTATCTGACGCTTGCAAATAAACTCATCCATGAGGTAAACCCCAATGCCATTACCATTGCGGAAGAAGTGAGCGGCATGCCGGGGCTTGCGGCTAAGTTTGAAGACGGTGGTTACGGATTCAACTATCGAATGGCCATGAATATCCCCGACTTCTGGATTAAGACCATCAAGGAATTAAAAGATGAAGACTGGAAGCCGAGTAGCATCTTCTGGGAGGTAAAGAACCGTCGTGCAGATGAGAAGACCATTTCTTATTGTGAGTCTCATGATCAGGCTCTTGTGGGCGATAAGACAATTATTTTCCGTCTGATAGATGCCGATATGTATTGGCATTTCAAGAAGGGAGATGAGAATGATGTTGCTAACCGTGGCATTGCGCTGCATAAAATGATTCGACTCGTAACGGCTTCTGCCATTAATGGTGGTTATTTGAACTTTATGGGGAATGAATTCGGGCATCCGGAATGGATAGACTTCCCCCGTGAGGGCAATGGGTGGAGTTATAAGTATGCCCGCCGGCAATGGCATCTCGTAGACGATAAAGCCTTGGACTATCAATATCTTGGTGATTTTGACCGTGCGATGTTGAAGGTTCTTATGGGCGAAAAAGATTTTAACAAGACACCCGTTGTGGAGATATGGCATAATGATGGCGACCAGGTTCTTGCATTTATGCGAGGTAACCTGATTTTCGTATTCAACTTCTCACCGACCCGCTCATTCACAGATTACGGATTTTTAGTGCCTACGGGTTCTTATGATGTGGTCTTGAATACCGATGCCAAAGACTTTGGGGGAAATGGTTTGTCGGATGATAGTATAACGCATTTTACCAACTATGATCCCCTTTATGTGAAAGACCGCAAGGAATGGCTAAAACTGTATATCCCCGCACGGTCTGCCGTGGTTTTAAAAAAGAATTAGGTTAGATGGCAAGAATAATGAAGAATAGTACCATGCTCATGAAGATTGTGTGTGCTATTCTGTTTTTGGTTTTCACATTCTGCTTTCTTTATTGTTACCAGGCAGACATCCTTACCGTTGGGCAGCATGTGCTTTCCAAGGGGCAAACGCATTATGACCGTACAATAGGCGCTGTGCTCATTACCATTGTGCTGTATCTCTTGCAGTTTGGCATTTATTCTTTCACGAAGTTTGATCGCCGTGCCCATGCCCTGACTTATTTTCCGTCTTTGCTCATCCTTGCAATGATTACGGATATTAGTACGGATATAGACCGAGGTCTTTCTCTGGGTGTCTGGCTGTGGGTATTTCCATTTCTTCTTGTTTTATATGCTGTATGCGTATGGCTGTTAAGGAGATTCCAGCCCTACGAGCCGGACACAAATTCGTCTGGTCTGTTCTCGCGCATGATGTGGATAAATGTTCTTGCCATGGCTTTCATGTTTTTCCTTGTCGGCTTGGTCAGTAACCATAATGATGTATTCCATTATCGCATGCACGCGGAGAACGCCATGTTACACGACGACTTCAAAGAGGCATCATGGGTGGGGCAGAAAGCTCAGGCAACAGACTCTTCGCTTACAATGATTCGTGCTTATGCATTGGGGCGACAGGGATTGTTAGGGAGCCGGTTCTTCAAATATTCGCTGATAGGAACATCAAAGGTGTTGCTTCCGGATGGAGTTACTACCAGACTGTTACTCTACCCGGAGAATAAGTTCTACAAAAGTCTTGGAGTAGTACTTATGCCCCGAAAGAGCCCTATGGAGTATCTTGAGTTTGTCAACAGCCACCATTTAGGAACGCGGATGGCCGCAGACTATCTTCTGACAGGTTATCTTTTAGACCGCAGGCTGGATGCTTTTGCCCGTGCTATCCCACGGTATTATGATGTGTCGAAAGACCTTCCCGTACACTATTGTGAGGCTCTGGTATTATATAACCATACGCACTCTAATCCTTATGTGGAGTATCATAACAATGTGGTTGAGGCAGACTATAAGGACTTTGTGAGGCTTTCGCGTTCGGAAAAGCGGTTAGTGGCGAAACAGGCTGTACTTAAAGGAACCTTTGGAAATACTTATTGGTATTATTATTTTAAGAAATAAGAGCCACGAGCCCTCCTTTGATAAAAAACAAAGGAGGGCTCGTGATATGGTTAGGGTAAGAAAATCTGCTTAATAGTTGTTATTTTTCACCTCTTGTAATGCACTTACCCAGTCCGTATCGAGTGAGAATTGAGTCAGGAACTTGTCGTTGTCCACATATCCATAGATAATGTCTTTGTCCATATCATGGAAGAGGGCGTGGTGGGTAGTGGTACTCTTATATCTGGCCATGATGATTTCCCGCTGCGCTTTTCTCTTCTCGGTGGAGAGACGATTGATATAACGGTTTACGAAGTCTATCATGGCATCCGTTTGCTGACCCAGCTGATAAGCGGTAAAGTCCGAGCTTTCTGCCGCTTTCATGATGATGTAATAGATGGCATCCCATTTGAAAGTGGCAACTTTCCGGGCATCAAGACTCTTTGAGACATCATTCTTGATGGCTTCCTCTTGTTGCAGGATGCGTCTCACCTCTTTATAAATCTCTTGCGACGATGCCGTGAGCGTGAATGCAGACATCAGCATTAATGATAAAACAATTTTCTTCATGTTCCTATAACTCATATTTTCTTAATTTATTATTTATTGTTTAATTCGGCCGGAATTCTTTTTGGCAAAGTCCTTCCAGCTGCTATAGTGGTGTTCCGATTGAGGTGCGTTGCTTTGCAGGAAATGGCAGTAGGCAGCCCCCAGGGCGTCGGTAGCATCCATAAACCTCGGCATTTCCTTTTCCTCGAGCTTCAGGAGTCGTTTCAGCATGCCCGCAACCTGCTCTTTGCTTGCGCTTCCGTTTCCTGTGATGGCCATTTTTATTTTCAAGGGAGCATACTCATGGATGGGAATGTCATGGTGTATGGCTGCCGCGATGGCGACGCCCTGAGCCCGTCCTAGTTTCAGCATAGACTGTACATTCTTGCCGAAGAACGGAGACTCAATAGCCATCTCGTCTGGCAGAAACTCATCGATAATGCCTGTAACACGGTCGAAAACCTTGCCTAATCTGAGATAGGGGTCGCCCATCTTTCGCATATCAATGACGCCCATAGCCACCATTTGCGCCTTGTTACCAATTGCATTGATGACTCCATATCCCATAATATTGGTTCCAGGGTCGATTCCAAGTATGATTTTCTCCGTTTTTATCATCTGTCCATATACGGATTAGTAGCAAGTTCCAGTCCTATTGTCGTCGGGTTTCCGTGTCCGGGGAAAACTTTTGTCTCGTCGGGAAGCTGTCCGATTATCCTTAGGCTCTGCATCATCTGGAGCATGGAGCCTCCGGCAAAGTCGGTTCTTCCGATAGAGCCTCTAAAGAGAGTGTCTCCGGAAAAGGCCACATTTTCTTCCTTGCAATAGAGGAATATGCTGCCACGAGAATGTCCGGGCGTTTCAATGATTGTGAAAGTATGGCTTCCAAATGATATTTTGTCTGTTGCATCCAGATATTTCCCCACGGGCGGCATGTCATATTCAATGACAATTCCTGCTATTGCCTGAGCCTGTTCGGGAAGTTCTTCCATCAGATACCTATCGTCCTTGTGGACTTCGGGCTCTAATCCGAATTCCTGAAAAATAGTATTGTTGCCAAAGTTATGGTCTATGTGTCCGTGAGTGGCAATGAGGTGTTTGGGAATAAGTTTGTTTTCATGGATGTAATCCACGATATCCTTTCGCTCTTCACGCAAGAATGCCCCGCAGTCGATGATTACGCATTCTTTGCTTTCATCACTGACCACATAGCAGTTTTCCTGCAACATATTGCATGTAAATCGTTCTATTTTCAGCATGGAATATAGATAACATTCTTCTCCTTGAACCATTCCTCGTCAAACCACTCGGATATGGGCATTACATCCGCAATCTTCCTGAAAGGCCTCAACTCGCTTTCCAGACTACCCCCCTTCAATGTGATGATGCCGTTAGGCAGCGCGTTCTTGTTTTCCTTGCTAATATTTTTGCGCACAATCCTTATAAGATCGGGCAGGGGCATTACCGCACGGCTGACTATAAAGTCGAATTTCCCCTTTTCATCTTCACCTCTCAGATGCTCTGCCACCACATTCTTGAGCCCGATGGCATTGGCAATTTCCATGGCGACACGCACTTTCTTGCCAGTTCCGTCAATGAGTTTGAACCGGCAGTCAGAAAACATGATGGCAAGCGGAATACCGGGAAGGCCTCCTCCTGTCCCTATATCGAGGATCCGGGTGCCGTCCTTGAAGCGAATGGCTTCGGCTATTGCCAGTGAATGGAGCACATGATGCTCATAGAGATTGTCGATATCTTTCCGGGAGATCACATTTATCTTGCTGTTCCACTCACGGTATAAGGCATCCAAATCCTCAAGTTGTTGCTTTTGGACATCGGTGAGATGAGGGAAGTATTTCTCTATTATTTGCATAATCTCTTAATTTCCGTTCCGAGTTCATGGGATTTCTCTGTTCCTTTAACATGGTTGGCATTTTTGTGCCAAAACATCCTTGTCCCATTCAAAAGTAATATATCTGTCTCTTATACACATCTGACGCTGCCGACGACTAGTCGAG
>CAUULA010000133.1:0-5741 GCA_963545855.1 uncultured Prevotella sp. | reverse complement strand
CGGCAGCGTCAGATGTGTATAAGAGACAGCTCCTCGCTTAGCTTCTCTAACAAAGTCTTTATCAGTGTTATTTGACATGGGAAAATGTTACTCCAAGTAACAATTCAGTAATTAAATAAGGCCTTTACCCATAAATCGTATTTGCAAATATAGATTAATTTGCGCCCAAAAACAAATAAATTTATATAAAAAGACCGCTTTTAAACATTTATTAACCGCAAATGTTAAAAAAGAAAGGACATAAGAAACATTCCATAGATAAAAACGGATAACTTCCTTGAATATCTGACAAACCCAAAGAACGGACATGAATAACATTCAGACGCCTCCAATGAAAAGTACGCTTACAAATTGAAACGCACAACGCAGAAACGGCACACAGAGTGCATCATAATTTCAGGAATCTAAGACACCGCGAACTGAATCGCAGAATATGGACTACGGACAGAAGCCTCTATATTCTTCACCTTATTTTATATAAGTGCGGTAGAAGTCCCGACCTCAACCTGACAGAGACTACTCCAACAATAGTCCCCTCCCAATGAGACAAAAATTCAGGGAAGTTTATTCGCGAAATGTACCCCAAGAGATGAATAATCCCCGGCAGTATTCTTGCCGGGGATTATGATGTGTGAATGCCGCGAAGATAATCTTCACGACTTTTGTCGTTTTATTTCTGCCAGAAAAGCTTTGTAGAAGGGCTGTCAGCCTGAATAGCTGCGGCGGCATTATAGTTCTCACTATTGTTTGCACGCTCTGTAGTAGGCCACTTCACTCGATTAGGAAGCTTTCTGAAATCTGCATTCTGCTGAGAATTATCTTCTGGATAGATGAGAGCAGGGAAACCTGTACGACGAATATCGGTCCAAGCCTGCGTGGGCTGGATAGCACCAAAGTGCACCCATTTCTCGGTTATTATTGCCTCGAGCTTGTCATTGAAAGCATCCCAAGCCTTTTCTGCATAAGCTGTAACGGCATCATTACCAGGATAAGCAGCCACAGTACCTGTTGGAGATATCTTGGTGCTTGGATGAGTTGCACCATTGTACTCATGGTTATTCTGACGATAGTAGAACTTAGTAGAAGCAATCATACCCTTCACGAATTCACCCTTGGCATCACCAGAAACCCAACCATTCTGAATGGCCTCGGCCTTGAGGAAGTGAACCTCGGCTGCTGTGAGGATAGGACTGATGAAATAGTTGTTACCTGTGAAAGTACAAGAGTCGAGATATGAGTAATAGTGCTTACCCCATTTGAGCGGACCCTTCTCGTTCCATGAGGAAGCGTGGTTAGATTGGAAGTTACCTGTCTCTGTGCGACTCTTCCCTACATAATTGCCGGCAGCATTCTTCTCATACATTACCAACAGACGAGGATCATTCTCGCCACTAATCTTCTGCATGGCATCTATCATTGGCTGAGAAGCCACATTATTGATATCCTTGTAAGCATCGCGGAAGTTCTCCCAGTAGTTGAAACCGTCGAGATCGGCATAGAGCTCAATGTTCTTGGCATCATCGTCAATCAACGGGCGCCCCATACATTCCTTGATGGCGTTACGAGCCTCTGAGGTGAGAGTGCCCTGGGCAGCTACATGCACCGCTATGCGCAAACGAAGCGAGTTGGCATAAGCAATCCACTTATTGAGGTCTCCCTTATTGATAAAGTCCTGAGCAACGAGAGTCTTTTTCTGCAGTTCTGTGAGCTTGGCAGAAGCCAACTCCTTATAGAGTTCGTCCAAACGGGTGAGGGCGTTGCGATAGATCTCCACATCGTCATCATAAGCTGCCTTTGACTTTACAATATCAATAGTTTGACCGATGGTAGAAGCACCTGTGTATGGCATATCTCCAAAGAGGTCTGCCATCTGGGTGAGATTATCAATCACAAACACCTCGGCCAGATTCTTATAGAGTATATCATTGGCCCGCGCATTGGCATCCCCGGCATTGTATTTTGCCTCGAGGGTGCGATACTGGCTCAACATGATGTAGAAGTTCTCCCAGCGGTTGTCAACATAACTGTCGGCAGCATAATACATATTGCCAGACTCATTGTTGAAACCTACGGTCTGAGCATATTTTGCAAAGATATTGTCCCATGTATACATTCTCCAATAAGAGTTGTATGCATAGTTTCTTCCTATGGATTCCTGGATGAAGACACCTGTCATCAGCTTATCGCAACCAACATTGGTAGTCTTGTTAGGATCATCATAGAGCTCGGTATACTCACTGTCCATGCACGATGCAAGACCGGCCATCATTGCGAGCCCACATATAAATAATGATATCTTTTTCATTGTCATTGTCATTTTAATTGTTTAGAAAGCCACATGAAGTGAAACACCGAATGAGCGAGTGGTAACAGAAGAACCACCAATCCAGCTCTGCTCTGTCCAGCTTGTTGCATCAGTTGCCTCGGCATCGAAGATCGGCATATTCTTATAGATATAGAATGGGTTACGGGCATAAGCAGATACAGAGAGACCTGTAGCGTGAATCTTCTCATAGATAGATTTCGAGAAGCGGTAACCGACAACGATTTCACGAACCTTGACATAGCTGTTATCGAAGACTGCGTGCTCGTAATAGGTTGGAGAATCTGTACCCCAGTTGTATGACCAATTATACCAACGCTGCGCTGAACACATCTTGGTATTCGGCTTGCCATCCTTAGTAACACCAGGGAAGACCACACCATCATCGTAAAGCACCTTGCCAGCAGGAGCTGTCGTTGCGGGCACCACCTCATTCTTATCGTTGAGATAGTAGGTCTGGCCGCCATGAGCAGCATCACGCCACTTATTGCTGTCAATCAATGAACCACGACCCATCATGTACTGGTAAGGCAAGTTGAGCACAGCACCACCAGAACGGAAGTCAAGTGTCATATCAAGATAGAGGTTCTTCCAACTTAGATTGAAGCCAAACCCACCAATGAACTTAGGATTTACATTGCCCACCTTTACAGGTGTGTCGGTAATAGCGATGTAGCCATCATCGTCAATAATCTGATTGCCATTAGCATCCTTCTTAGGAGCGTAAGCATAGATATCACCAATAGATCCACCCGCCTCAGAATAAAGGTAAGCAGCACCGTTGTCCCAGTTCTTGTGCTCCAGACGGTTAACACCGTCAATAAGCTTGTTCACCTTATTCTTATTGAATGCAAGGTTGAAACGGAGATCCAGGTTCCAGTCCTTAGTATGCCAGGGATTCCCCGTCATAGCAAGCTCGAAACCGCGGTTAACGAACTCACCGATGTTCATCAAGATAGATTTGCTACCTGCGGACCAAGCTGTCGTTGTTTCCAAAATCTGATCCTTCACCGTCTTGTGATAGTAAGCCATATCCACTGTCAAGCGGTTCTTGAGGAATCGGCCTTCAAAGCCGAACTCCCACTCATAAGTACGCTCTGGCTTGATATCATTATTACCAAGTTCAGAAGGCTGCATGGCATAGATGTAGCCAGAAGCCTGACTCTGGCTGTAAGCCATGGTAGCCTGATAAATTTCAGGAGCAAGACCCACAACACCATAAGATGTACGAATCTTGGCATAATCCATCCATGCAGGACGATTGTTTCTTAAAAGTTCAGAAATGAGCACAGATGCATTGACGGATGGATACCAGTAAGAGTTGTGGCCTTTTGCAAGAGTAGAAATCTTCTCATTACGAAGAGTTCCCTCCAAGTATGCCCAGTTATCCCATGAAAAGGTAACCCCTCCAAAGGCAGCGGTCTTCAACATGCGCATTTCCTTGTTGCTGGTATCAGCCTTCTGGCTTGAGGCATTGAGATTGAACCAATTCTCCACAGAAAGACCACCATTGGTGCTTGAAGAGTGATCAAACAAAGTCTCACGACGACCTGACCATCCCAGATATGCTGAGAGATTGAGCTTGTCGGTGAGGTTCTTATCATAACTCAACATGGCGTCTCCATAGACGATGGTGTAACGATACTGCTTGAGAGCATAGCGTCCACTTGCCCCGAAACCAAGAGCTTTGTCAGACGACTCCTTGTTCTCAACTCTATTGGCAGTAAAGTCGGTAGCGATGGTTCCCTTCATAGTAAGGCCAGGAAGGATATCCCATGTAGGAGACACCTTTGCTATCAGACGATTGTTCAGTTCTTCCTGCGTCCTTCCGTAAATCCTCCAGAGATAATCGGAAACGAGGTCATAGCAAGAAGGAGAGTACTCGTAACCGGCATTGACATCGGCTGCAGTTTGCTCGCCATGAGTATAAAGACGATTCAAATAGCCTGAAGGAGTCATAACACTGTTGCGAAGATAATCAACATCATCAAACGCACCAAACATTCCTCCGAAGTTACAGAGAAGGCGATACATGCGGTAAGGACGGTTCTTCACATTCTCGATCATGTAGTTTACAGAATAATCAACTCTCAAATTCTTCAAAAGATTATGTGTACCTGCCAGTGAGAAGTTATGCTTATCGAATTCCGATGCATATTGATTAGGCAGAGAGTTCAAATAAGTATAGGAGAAACGAAGGTTTCCCTTGTCTGTGGCATTAGAGATAGCCACATTATACTGCTGGTCTACACCTGTACGGAACAAATGAGCGTATGGGTTAGAAGATATGGGATTGAATTTACGAACAGTACCATCATAGTACAAAACATCGCGGCCGTCGTATCTCGGACCCCAATAGGTGGTTCCTGTCAAATACTGATAAGAATTCGTGCCAAGGCCATTGCGACCACTTCCGTTACGAGTATAGAAGCCATAGGCATCAGCACCCGCACCACTACGGCTCTGGGGAGCAGGACCAGGACCCCACTCTGTCTGATATTCTGGCATGTAAGCTACGAAGTTAGCGGTCAAACTAGCATTGAAACTTACGCCAAGACCTCTGCCACCATGACCGCTCTTGGTTGTTACCATCACAACGCCATTGGCACCTTCCGAGCCATACTGTGCCGTTGCCGATGCACCTTTCAGAATGGTGATGGTCTCAATATCCTCTGGATTGAGGTCTGCAAGACCATTGGAGTTCACACGTTCATCTTCCCAGAAACTTTTATTGTTGGCTTCCCCATTGCGGATTGGCACACCATCCAAGACTACCAAAGGCTGGTTGGTCTGGGTGATGGACGACAGACCGCGCACATTGATAGAGATAGCACCGGTAGCGCCACCAGGGGCAGTCTTAATATCTACACCGGCTGCCTTTCCATAAAGAGCCGTACCAAGAGTCGGGGATTGTGTCTTAACCAATTCACCAGCTTTCACCGTGCTGACGGCGTAACCTAGTTTCTTGGCATCTTTCTTGATACCCAAAGCCGTAACGACCACCTCGTCGAGACTGGTATTGCCTTCCTCCATGGTTACATTAATAGTCATCTTACCTTTTACATCGACCGCTTTCGATGCAAACCCGATGTAAGTGAACTCCAGTGTCGCGTTGGGAGGACAACTAATCGTGTAATTACCGTCGATGTCAGTAATCACGCCCATTGAAGATCCGAGGACTCTTACGGTTACACCGACGATTGGCTCGCCCGATTGATCCACGACAGAACCTTTGACTGAAATGTTCTGAGCCGAAAGATTAATGGCAAAGAACATCATAAAAACAGCCAAGACTGCTCTCAAAGAGAGTCTAAAAGCGTTTTCTTTTTTCTCCATTGCTTTTTTAATTTAAGGTACTTGTAATTATTTAAAATAAATTATCAGCTATAAGTCTGTCTCTTATACACATCTCCGAGCC
>CAUULA010000132.1:0-5774 GCA_963545855.1 uncultured Prevotella sp. | reverse complement strand
CTACACTCGACTAGTCGTCGGCAGCGTCAGATGTGTATAAGAGACAGTGACTGAATACGGCAAGGCTCAGGGCGAGCTCCAGGCATTGCAGAAGCAGAAGGAAACCGAGCTCAAGGGTCTGCAGGATGAGCTGCAGCGCAAGAGCGAGGAATATGACAAGACAAAGAGTACCCTGAACGCTACCAAGCAGAAGGAGACAGAAGAGGAATTGCAGAATATGTATACGAAGGTTCAGCAGGCTTATCAGGATGGTCAGCAGGAACTCCAGAAGAAGTCTCAGGAGCTGATGACCCCTATCCAGGCCAAGATCATGAACGCTATTCAGGCTGTCGGCAAGGCGGGTAACTTCACTTATATCTTTGAAGAGGGTGCCGCAGTCTATACGGGTACCAATGTAGAGGATGTAACGAGCAAGGTTCAGGCCCAGCTCAAGTAAAAGAAAAGATTTTTTCCGATAATCAACATGGGGGCAGGCTGAGAGTGGCCCGCCCCCATTATATATTAATAAGGTGATGAAACAGTTAATTCTTTCTTTAGTCCTATTGGTGATGCCTCTCGTGGCTGACGCACAGAGCCAGTTGAAGTATGGCTATTTCAGTTACAAGGAGGCGTTTGAGTCCATGCCTGCCTACGCCACGGCTAAGAGCAGTCTGGAAACGCTGAGAGGAAAGTATGATGCCGAGATGAAGCGTGTGGAGGACGAGTTCAACAAGAAGTATGAGCAGTTTCTTGACGGGCAGAAGGATTTTGCTCCTTCAATTCTTAAGAAACGCCAGGCAGAACTGCAGGAATTGATGGAGAAAAACCTGGCTTTCAAGGAAGAGGCAAAGCGTCTGCTTAAACAGGCAGAGGAAGAGGCCTATGCGCCGCTTAGGTTGAAACTCTCAGAAGTGCTCCGCGGCATCGGTGACGCACGGGGCTATGCCTTTATCCTGAATACTGACAACGATGCCGTCCCTTATATCAGCTCGGTGGTCGGTGAGGATATTTCGTCACTCGTCAAGGATACATTGCGTTGACAAATCTGCTGCCTCTGGCTCCTGGGCCGATTGGAGTTTTCGATTCCGGCTATGGCGGATTGACCATCTTGGATGGTATTCGTCGGCTGTTGCCCCAGTATGACTATATGTTCCTGGGCGACAATGCCCGTACTCCTTATGGTCCCCGTTCCTTCGATGTGGTGTATGAGTTTACACGGCAGGCCGTATGGAGACTTTTCGAGAAGGGCTGCCATCTCGTTATCCTCGGATGTAATACGGCCTCGGCAAAGGCACTCCGGACCATTCAGCGGACCGATCTGCCCAAGTGGGACTCCTCACGCCGTGTGCTCGGAGTTATCCGTCCTACGGCAGAAGTCATCGGCACGCTTACCCGGAACGGCCATGTGGGTCTGCTCGCCACCGAGGGCACCGTGAAGAGCCATAGCTATAACCTCGAGGTTGCCAAGTTTTGGCCGGAGATTCAGATTACGGGCGTGGCTTGTCCTTTCTGGGTTCCGCTGGTAGAATACAATGAGGCAGACAGTCCGGGAGCCGACTATTTTGTAAAGAAACGCCTCGACGAGCTGATGTCTAAGGATGCGGCCATTGACGCTATCATTCTCGGTTGTACCCATTATCCCATCCTTCTGCCGAAAATTAAGAAGTATATCAAGGCGGGAGTGAACATCATTTCACAGGGTAAATTCGTTGCCGAGAGTCTGAAAAGCTATTTAGAGCGCCATCCGGAAATAGAGCGCAGTTGCACTAAAGGTGGTCGCGTGGAATACTATACCACGGAAAATCCGGACAAATTCAAGGAAGGTGCGCGCATCTTTCTGCACGACAAGGTTAAAGTAGAACATATAGATTTAGAGTAGACACATGCAGGAAACAAGAAAAAACCGTATCTCACGCTTGCTTCAGAAGGAGCTTGCGGAAATATTCCAGTCGCAAACCCGCAAGACGCACGGTGTCCTCGTGAGCGTTACCCGTGTCCGTATCAGTCCGGATTTGAGTATCTGTACGGCTTATCTGAGTATATTTCCATCGGACAGGGGCGAGGAATTTCTAAAGAATATCACGGCAAATGAGAAGACTCTACGCTATGAACTGGGCACTCGTGTCCGTAACCAGCTCCGCATTATTCCAGAGTTGAGGTTCTTCATTGATGACAGCCTTGATTATATCGACCGTATCGATGAACTCTTAAAGAAGTAAACCGGCCACCTCTTTGAGGCTTTCAGCGAGGAAGCGAATCATGAATTTCCCCTTTTACATAGCTCGTCGCTATCTCTTCTCGAAGAAGAGCACGCATGCCATCAATGTCATCAGCATCATCTCGATTATCGGTGTGGCGGTGGCAACGGTGGCATTGGTCATCGTGATGAGCGCTTTCAATGGTTTCCACGACCTTGTGGCATCGCTTTTTACCAACTTCGATCCACAGATAGAAGTAGTTCCCGCCATGGGGAAAACGGCTCCGAGCGACGATCCTATCCTCACCCGAATCCGTCAGTTACCGGAAATTGATGTGGCGACGGAATGTGTGGAGGACAATGCATTGGCCGTATATCAAGACAAACAGGCGATGGTTGTCATCAAGGGAGTGGACGAGAACTTCGCGGAACTTACCCATATCACGGAGATACTGTATGGCGACGGTGAGTTTGGATTGCGTGCCGCTAACCTGAACTACGGCACCTTAGGCATTATGTTGGCCCAGACCTTGGGGACGGGTGCCCGTTGGAAAGGTCCGCTCCGTGTCTATGCACCTGTGAAGGAGGGGCAGCTTGACCTGTCGGATCCCGCCCGGGGCTTCGTCGTAGACTCTCTGGACTCCCCCGGTGTGGTCTTCCAAGTGAAGCAATCGAAGTATGATGCCCACTATATCATCGTCCCCATTTCCTGGGCCCGTATCCTTTTCGAGCAGCAAGGCATGCTCTCTTCGCTTGAACTGAGGCTCAAGCCGGGTAATAATTTAAGCAGTGTAAAGGCGGAAATCAAGCAAATAGCCGGAACCAAATATAAAGTACGCGACCGTTATGAGCAGCAGGACGACACCTTCAAGATTATGTCGATAGAAAAACTCTTTGCCTACATCTTCCTGACTTTTATCCTCGTGGTGGCATGTTTCAATATCATCGGTTCGCTTTCAATGCTTATCATTGATAAGAAAGAGGATGCCGTAACACTTAGAAACCTTGGTGCTACCGACCGGCAAATTACCCGAATCTTCCTTTTCGAGGGGAGAATGATAGCCGTAATAGGTGCCGTGGCAGGAATTCTGATAGGTTTGTTACTTTGTTGGTTGCAGCAGACTTACGAGCTTGTACATCTTGGCAATAGCGACGGCTCTTTCATAGTTAACGCCTATCCGATAAGTGTTCACTATACGGATATCGCTCTCATCTTTGTTACGGTTATTTCCGTGGGATGGCTTGCGGTGTGGTATCCGGTACGGGCATTGAGCAAAAGGCTGTTGAGCGACTGATACCAAGCCACTTGAGGCAGTTTCCCCGGAAGGCAGACTATCATCAGAGGCTCTTTTCCCCTATGTTTTATTTCTTTCTGATGAGGGTCAGCCCGTCTCTCAGGGGCAGTATGACTTTCTCCACCCTGTTGTCTTTAGCGATGAAGTCGTTGAATTCCCGGATACCTTGCGTCTGTCGGTCTTCGTCATAGGCAGGGTCGATGACATGTCCGTCCCACAGCGTGTTGTCAGCAAGGATGAAGCCCCCGGACCGCACGACAGCCAGTACCGTCTCGTAGGTTTCTTTGTAAGTGCGCTTGTCGCCGTCGATAAAGGCCATATCGAAGATGACGCCTAATTCAGGGAGCAGTTGGTTGGCATCGCCGATGATAAACTCAATCTTGTCGGCATAGGGCGAATTCTCTATCCACGGGCGCGTAAAATCCTCCATCTCATCGCTGATTTCCAGCGTATAGAGCTTGCCTTCCGGTGGCAGTCCTTCTGCCATGCAGAGCGCACTATAACCGCTGAAAGTCCCGACTTCTACTATCTTCTTGGGGCGAATCATCTCTACTATCATCTTGAGCAGACGGCCTTGCAGGTGCCCGCTGGCCATCCTGCCGTGTACGGTCTGCACATTCGTAGCCCTCCAAAGACGGTGTAGGTAGTCGCTTTCCGGATCTATGTGGGTGATGATGTAGCTGTCGAGTGCTTCTATTGCGGAGACTTCCGCACCGGCGGGCGCCGTCCCCGGGGTGAGCGAGCTGTTTCGTTTACCGTTGCTCATGGTGGTGCTGCCCTCTTATTTCAAGAAGGATTCTACGGCCAGTCGGTAGCTGTCGAGCCCGAATCCGGCAATCACCCCTTTGCATGCGGCCGAGATGAGAGATTGATGGCGGAATCCCTCGCGCGCGCTAATATTGCTGATGTGCACTTCTATGACCGGCGTCTTCAGGCTTCGGATGCAGTCTTGCAGAGCCACGCTGGTATGTGTATAGGCACCCGCATTCAGGATTATGCCATCGAAGCTGAAGCCCACTTCCTGCATTTTATTGATGAGCTCGCCCTCTATGTTGCTCTGATAGTAGCTGAATTGGATGTCAGGATACCGAATGATGAGCTTTGCGAGATAGGCTTCAAACGACTCTTGCCCGTATATTTCCGGTTCACGCACTCCCAAGAGGTTCAGATTCGGGCCGTTTATAATTTGTATTCTCATAATTTTCTTGTATTTTTGTGGGCAAATATAGCAAATAAAATGGAAAAAGACAAATCTTCCATAGATATTGTGAAGGCCTACCAGCGTTATCTGAAGTTAGGAAAAAACTATTCCGTTAATACGGTGGAGGCTTATAGACACGACTTGGAGCATCTGCTTGAGTTCTGCGCGACGCAGGAGAAGGGGCTCTTTGATCTGCAACTTGAAGATTTGGAACAGTTTGCCGTGTTGCTGCACGAGAAGGGAATAGGCCCTTCCTCGCAAGCCCGTATTCTAAGCGGAGTGCGCTCCTTTTATCGTTTTCTGTTGCTGGACGGCTTCTTGGAGAAAGATCCTACGGAGCTTCTCGACTCCCCTCGTTTGGGTGAACACCTGCCCGAGGTGCTTTCAATGGAGGAGATTGACAGCATGGAGTCTGCCATTGACTTGTCTAAGCCCGAGGGACAGCGCAACAAAGCCATCATAGAAGTGCTCTTCTCGTGTGGGCTCCGTGTGTCTGAGCTTGTCAACCTCAAGCTCTCTCAGCTTTATCTCGACGAGCGGTTCGTGCGCGTTTTAGGTAAGGGAAACAAGGAACGCCTCGTTCCAATCTCACAGAAAGCCATCAAGGAGCTTCAGCTCTGGTTTGCCGACCGTGTGCACCTGGCCATAAAGCCCGGTGAGGAAGACTATGTTTTCCTCAACCGCCGGGGCCACCATCTCACGCGCACCATGATTCTTATCATGATCAAGCGCACTGCCCGTGATGCCGGCATCCATAAGACCATCTCGCCCCATACGCTGCGCCATTCGTTCGCCACGGCCCTCCTGAAGGGCGGGGCCGACCTTAGAGCCATACAGGCCATGCTGGGGCATGAGGATATCGGCACCACCGAGATCTATACCCACATCGACACAACGACCTTGCGGGAAGAAATTCTCCTGCATCATCCGAGGAATATCAAGTCGTCCGGTTTCTAACAGGAGGGTTATTATTTTTCTTTTCCTTACATTGAGGCTATGTCTGAAGGAGGGTGGTCTGAACATCTCTCCGCCCTCTGATTCCAAACATCTTGCTCTGTCTCTTATACACATCTGACGCTGCCGACGACTAGTCGAGTGTAGA
>CAUULA010000131.1:0-5867 GCA_963545855.1 uncultured Prevotella sp. | reverse complement strand
AGTTTCCTCTACAACTTCCGGAGCAGGGACTTCTTCTGCCGTAACATTTTCTGCCACAGGAGCTTCTTCTTGTGGTTCTTGCACTTCAGCAGGCTGTTCTACTGCTTTTCCTTCATCTAATTTTCCTTGTTCGAGGGTTTTGTCTTGAGAGTCCATCACATTGCTGATTTATGTTCTCGACACGAGTTGTCGTGCCGACAGTTATTTATTTGCAAACTTAAGTAAAAAATTTGAAATGTCCTAATTAATATATAGTTTTTTTTCAAATATCCTTTTAGAGCAGCCGTTTGAACTTCAATATCCACCAGGTGATGCCCGAGACGACGACGGAGATGACGATGGCGATCAGGAATCCCCATGGGCTCTGTTCCATTCCGTTGACGAGGTTCATGCCGAAGAGTGATGCCACGAGCGTGGAAAACATCAGGATGATGGTTACGGAGGTAAGGGTACGCATCGTGGTGTTCATGTTGTTGTTGATGATACTTGAATAGGTGTCCATCGTTGATTCAAGGATGTCGGAGTAGATGCTGGTGGTTTCGCGTGCCTGTGTCATCTCGATGTTTACATCCTCGATAAGGTCGGCGTCCAGTTCGTCCACTTGCAGCTTGAACTTCAGCTTCTGGAGCAGGGTCTCGTTGCCTCGGATGGAGGTGATGAAGTAGGTGAGCGAGTCCTGCAGTCGCGACAGTCCGATGAGGCTTTCGTTGTTCACATTATGGTCGAGGTTGTGCTTGGCTTTCTCTATGAGCGTGTTGATCTGCTTCAGTCTCTTGAGATACCACACGGCGGACGAGAGGAACAGGCGGAAGATGAGGTCCACATAGTCGGTGAATCCCTCGCCCCTCTTCTGCTGGAAACTCACGAAATCGATCATCATATTGGTCTCGTAATAGCACACCGTGATGGTAACATCACGCTTGTGGATGATACCCAGGGGCACGGTGGTATAGGGTGTGCGGGAGCGTATCTCCTTTACATAGGGGATGCGGAGGATGATGAGCATCCATCCATCATCGTATTCGTAGCGGGCGCGCTCGTCGGTATCGCTGATGTCGGAAAGGAAATAGTCGGGGATCTGGAATTTCTCCTCGAGGAAGTCCTTGTCTTCGTCGGTGGGACAGGTTACTTGAATCCAGCAGTTAGGCTGCCATTCCTTGATGACACTCAGGTTTTTGTCAATGTTCCAATATGTTCTCATTGTTGCTAATCTTCATGAAATAATAAGTGATGGCATGAAGATTAGCGTTGCTGAATCTTCACGCTTGGTAATTGTTGACTTCCGCGTGGTAATCGTCCATTTGCTTTTTAAGTGTTGGTTTACGAGTGCAAAAGTAATAAAATATTTTTGAAGTCGGCATTTTTTGCGGAAAAAATCTTCTCGGAAACGATTTTTTAATGTCCTTTCCTGTCGTTTTCCGTTGTGCCGACAGCCGCAATCTGCGGGAATGGACTTATTCTTTGGTCTCGCCGCGCCTTGCCCTGACGAGCTCGATGGCTTCTTTTCCGGTCATGTGCTCGATGTCGAAGCGAATCATGAGCATATGCGAGAAGTCTTTCTTCACCTCATGGCGGAATCCCTCCTCGTCGCCGGGATTGTAGCGTTCTGCCAGTTTGCGCAGGGCTGCCATTTTCTCCTCGTCGCCCTCGATGATGTGAATGCGCCCGAAGCAGACCACGCTTCTGAAGTAGGTGGTAAATTCCTTCGGCTTCACATCATCCCGTTCGATGACCGAGAAGCTGGCCTTCTCATAGCCGCGGACGGCATCCACCTTGTGCCCTTTCAGGGCCGAGTGGAAAAAGAGGCTGCCGTCGTGGTACACATAGCTGATGGGCAGGCTGTAGGGGTAGCCCTCGTCGCCCAGCAAGGCGAGCGTTCCCGCCGTAGCGTTCTCTAATATTTTGATGCTTTCCTCTTGCGGAAGTAGCTGGCGCTTGCGGCGCATATTCCTGAATTCTGTCATGAGGGTGAGATGGTTTTAAGTCCTATGATCGAAAGAATGAGCGTGCAGATGAAGAACAGTCGCCAGAAAGTGGCGGGCTCATGAAAATAGAAGATGCCCAGAACCACCGTCCCCACGGCTCCGATGCCTGTCCAAACAGGGTAGGCGGTGCCCAGTGGGAGGGTCTGCGTGGCCTTCATGAGCAGCAACATACTGAGCAAGGTGAACACTCCGAAGCCTGCGAGCCATAGCGTGTGGGGCGTGCCGACAGCGTCTTTCGCCTTGCCCAGGCAGAAGGTGAAGGCGCATTCGCACAGTCCGGCAATAATCAGAATCAGCCAGTTCATAATGGTTGTCAAACTATCCTGCTTGAGGGCTGCAGCAATATCCGGCGTCTCCTTCCTGAGGATTTTTCAGTATCTGCAAAGATAGTGATTTTTCCCGAGACCGCCAAGGGCCTGTTCGCTAAATTTGAGAAATGGTCTCCCAAGGATATTTTTTAAGTTAAAATCCTCCCGGAAAAGCCCTTGTTTTTCTGCGACAAAAAATCGAATTTTAGCGGCGGAACCGCCCCCGTTTTTCAGTTTTTTGAGCTCTTGAAGGCTAAAAAGCGGCCATCTGCAAGGCAGAAGACGGTCTTTTGCCTTGTCGTTTGCCGTTATCTGCACGGCTTTTAGCCGTCTTTTACTCGCCAAAAAGTCGTTATTCGCCGACTAAAAAGCGGCTTTTTGTCCCTTTTTCCGTGCTTTTCAGGTAGAAAGATTTTGATTAATCTTTGTAACGGAGTGATTCTCAAGGAATTGGAAAAGTGTCAAATTAAGCCCTGTTTTCAGTCCAAAGCAGGGGTCGCTGGCCTCCGTGGGCACTCTCGTGAGCTGAATTGTTAAAAGCCTCCGGATTTTAGTTGCTTATTTGAACATAACTCCCCGAAGTCCGTCTGTAAAAAATACCCCCTCCTTCGGAATGCCAAAGGAGGGGGGGTATAGGATCTTTGTCTTTCGCTTACTTTGCCGGAATCTCCTCGAGGGTTTGTCTGAGCAGGTTCCAGAAAGGCTCGACGGTGGCGATTTCGCAGCGCTCCGTCGTGGTGTGCGGGCTCCGGATGGTGGGGCCGAGGCTCACGACATCCATGCCGGGATACTTTCCGAGGATGATGGAACACTCCAGCCCGGCGTGGTCCACCTGAACGATGCCTTCCGTGCCGTTCTGCTCCTTGTAGACTTTCTTCAGCAAGTTGAGGATCTCGCTGTCGGGATTCGGGTCCCAGCCGCCATAGCTTCCGCTGGTAACGGTCTTCATCCCGGCCATGTTGAGACAGCTGGCAATGGTCTCGACGATGTATTCCTTCATGTCTTCACGGCTCGAACGGGCCAGGATCTTGAAGGCTGCCTTGCCGTTCTCGATGTCGATGATGGCGAGGTTGGACGAGGTTTCTACCACCTCCGGATAAACGGGAATCTGGCGCACAACGCCGTCGTGGCAGGCATAGATGGCGTCGATGAGGTTGTCCTGAATCTCAACGGGAACGAGCGTAGCGGGCTTCTCGACCTCTTCGGCGAAGAACTCGATGTTCTTCTCGATGGTCTTGAACTCGTCCTCGAGGGCAGCCTTGCAGCGGGCTACAAGCTTCTTTACCGGCTCGACCTCGCTCTGGGGCAGGGCAATCACCACCTCCGCCTTGAACGGAATCGCATTGCGCATGTTGCCGCCGTGCCAGGTAGCGAGGCGGGCACCATGCTCCGCGACGGCCTTGCGCACGAAACGCACCATCTGCTTGTTGGCGTTGGCGCGGCCCTCGTTGATTTCAAGGCCGGAGTGGCCTCCCCGCAAGCCCTTCAGGGTAACCTTCAGGGCGGCCTCCTGGTCGTTCTCCACTTCCTGGTATTCCAGCTCGCTGTTGATGTCGATGCCGCCTGCGCTGCCGATGACGAACTTTCCCCAGGTCTCGGAGTCAAGGTTCATGAGGATGTCTCCATGCAGCACATCGGTCGGAAGGTCGTTGGCGCCGAACATGCCGGTCTCCTCGTCGCGGGTGATCAGTCCCTCCACGGGCCCGTGCTTCAGGTCCTTGGCCTCCATAACGGCCATGATTGCGGCTACGCCGAGGCCGTCGTCGGCACCGAGGGTAGTGCCCTTTGCGTGCACCCACCCATCCTCGATGTAGGTCTCGATGGGGTCAGTCTCGAAGTTGTGCGCACTCTCCGGCGACTTCTGGGGCACCATATCCATGTGCGCCTGCAGGACAACCGCCTTGCGATTCTCCATTCCCGACGTGGCGGGCTTCCGCATGATGATGTTTCCGCCGCTGTCTTTCACGGCCTCCACGCCCGCCTCCTTGGCGAAGTCGAGCAGGAATTGCTGTACTTTTTCCAGGTGTCCCGAGGGACGGGGAACCTGTGTCAGTGCATGGAAATTCTTCCAGATGCACGCAGGATTCAGATCTTTCATTTCGTTCATAGCTTTTTCTTTTAAGGGGAAGCGACAGGGGGCATTTGCCCTTCCGGCTTCTCAGGTTAGTAACTATCTTGATTTTTCGTATCTTCAGCGATGGTCTCGCTTTCTCTTCTCCGGGTGAAGGAGAGGGCTGTCCAGGCATAGATGCCGAGCACGGCGACGAGCAGCGTCTGCACCGAGTGCACGATGAGCACGAAGTAGAGGGCGTCGGTATCGGCTACTCCGTATAGGATGAGCATGGTCTTCACCGCGAAATGCCAGGGCCCCATGCCGTTGGGCGTCGGCACGATGACGGCTATCGAGCCCACGATGAAGGTTACCAAGGCGCATGAAAGGCCAAGGCCGGCGGTGGCGTTGAAGCAGAAGAAGGTGAGGTAATAGTGCAGGAAATAACTGCCCCAGATGGCCAGTGTGAAGACGATGAACAGCGGGGCGTTGCTCACTTTCTTGACGGAAAGGATGCCCTGCCATATTCCCGTGAGGGTGGATTTCACCTTATTATATATGGAGAGACGGCGAACCAGATAGGCCGCGAGTATCACCACGGCGAGCGCGCATATGCCCGTAACGAGCCATCCGGCCATGGAAAAGCTGCGGAGAAACCCCTCGAGCGAGGTTCCGGTCTGGTCGAAGAAGTTGCTGAAGACCCTGATTTGGAAAAGGAATACCAGCAGCGTGATGAGCATGACCAGCAGCGAGTCGATGGCACGCTCGGTAACCACCGTTCCCAAAGCCTTCGGAAACGACACCTTGTCATATCTCCTCAGCACGCCGCAGCGGGTGAACTCTCCGATTCTGGGGATAATCAGGCTCGCCGCATACGACAGGAAGACCGCGTTCACGCTCACCTGAGCACGCGGATGCTCGCCCAGCGGCTCCAAGGTTTGCCTCCACCGCCATCCGCGGAACATCTGCGCGAGGATGCCGAAGGGAAAGGACAGCAGCATCCAGGTCCAGTCCATCTCGTGCAGGAGCACTTTTTCCATCCTCCGGAAGTCGAATCCACGGTACATCCAATACAGAATCGCGCCTCCCAGCAGCAGCGAGAAAGCTATCTTCAGGATGTTGTTGCCTATGTTTTTCGATATCTCCATCTTCGTTGCAAAAATAATGCAAATCGTCGGAAATACAAAATAAAAGGGGCTTTAATTTGCCCGCTTCGTTGATTTGGGTCAACAAAAGGCTGCTAAAACGCGATTTCCTGCCAGATTGTTTGCGCACACAAGGATTTCGTATTACCTTTGCAACGAAAAAGAAAGAGAGTTGGTTGATAACGGAGTTGACACAGACGACCGAGAGTCTAAAATCCCTTTGGGGAATCTCTCATCGCTCCACATTTGAACAAAGGATAACAAATTTTAAAAGAAAGGAAAAATTATGGTATTGTTAATGTCATTTTTCGTCGTATCAGTAATGATAGCACAGGCTATTCGTGTTCTGTCTCTTATACACATCTCCGAGCCCACGAGA
>CAUULA010000130.1:0-5920 GCA_963545855.1 uncultured Prevotella sp. | reverse complement strand
CAGAGCACGTGATTTGTAATCTCGGGGTCGTTGGTTCGAATCCGACAAGAGGCTCTTCGAAGGAAAGGAGCAAGGCTTTTGCCTGGCTCCTTTTCCTGTTTTCGCCTTACAGGTCGACTACCGTTATTCCTGACCCTCCAAACTGTACATGCTCGTCGGCAAAATGCGTTACATTGGGAATTGTTGTCAGATACTGGCGTATGAGCTGGCGGAGGATGCCGTTTCCCTTGCCGTGGAGAACCCTTACCCTCGGGATGCCCACGAGTATGGCGTCGTCGATGAAATACTGCACGGCATCCAGAGCCTCGTCGCCCCTCATGCCTCTTACATCCAAGTCCTGACGGAAATTCCTGCGGTGGTCGTCGATGGTATTCTGGGTCATGTGAGAAATATGAAAGGCCTGCAGACTTTCCTTGAGTTCGTCGGCCTTTGTCTTGGGCTCATCTTCCGTTTCCCGGGCGACTTGCCCTTCCGTGCGTTCCAGCCTGTCAAGGCGGATGCGGGTTCTCATTCCTCCGAAGATAGCGGTGCCCATCTTGCCGTCCATGCTCTCCAGGGTGCCTATCGAGTTCGTGCCTTTGATGCGGACGGAATCGCCTTCCTGTAAGGCGGCCGGGCCGTTCGCCCCTGCGTTTTTCATACCCGCCTTGCGCAGGCTTTCTGTTGCTTTCTCGTCGCGTTCGGCTTTTTCTGCCTTGCGCTGGGCCTTTCTTTCCTTTCGCTGTTGTATCTGGGCTATCTTGCGGGCAATCTTGTCGTCGTTCTCCCGGGCATCTATTTCCGCCACATCTTCCTTGAATTGTTCCAGTTCCTCACGGATGCGGCGCGTCTCCTCCTTGTGTGCCTGGTTCTCCCGGATTTCCCGGATGGCGTTCTCTATCTTGCGGTTGGTCTCGCCGAGGAGATCCTCGGCTTGCTGCTTGGCTTTCCTCAAGATTTCCTTGCGTTCCTCGTTGATACGGGTGATATCGGCCTCATAGTGCGCGATGCGCTGTTCCAGTTCCTTTTCCCGCTGGTGAATGCTCTGTCGTTTGTTTTCCCAGTAGCGTTTGTCCCGCACGATGTCCTGCAGGTATTTGTCGCTTTGGATATAGTCGGTGCCCACGATTTCGGAGGCTTCACGGATGACATCTTCCGGCAGGCCGATCTTCCGGGCAATCTCGATGGCAAACGAACTTCCCGGTCTTCCTATGGCCAACTGGAAGAGCGGGCGCATTTCGCCCCGGTCGTAGAGCATGGCTCCGTTGGCCACTCCTTCGTGATTGTCGGCAAAGTGCTTCAGATTCTGGTAGTGGGTGGTAATCACGCCCCATGCTCCGTCGTTCAGCAGATGGTCAAGCACGGCTTCGGCGATGGCTCCTCCGATGGCCGGTTCCGTGCCTGTTCCGAATTCGTCGATGAGGATGAGGGTGTCTTTGCCGGCCTGCCTCATCATGTTCTTCATGTTGAGCAGGTGAGAGGAGTAAGTGGAAAGGTCGTTCTCGAGGCTCTGCTCGTCGCCGATGTCGATTATGATGTCGTGGAAGACGCCCACCTTCGACCGGTCGGCTACGGGAATGCTCAGGCCGCACTGGAGCATGTATTGCAGCAGTCCCACGGTCTTCAGGCATACCGACTTTCCGCCGGCGTTAGGTCCTGAGATAATCAGGATATGCTTCTCGGCCGTGAGCATGATGTCGAGGGGAACGAGCGATTTGTCTCCGTGCTTTTGGAGCGACCGCTTCAGGAGGGGATGCTCGGCACGAATCCAGTCAATGTGGGGCCTTCCTTCCACCTCCGGCTCCATGCCCTGCATGCTCTCGGCAAGGCTGGCCTTGGCCTGTATGAAGTCTATCTGTGCGAGGAATTCGAGCGAGACGAGAATCTCCTCGCAATGTGGGCGGACGAAGTCGGCCACCTCACGGAGGATGCGCACCACCTCGTGTCGCTCCTCGCTCTTGAGCTCACGGATGCGATTGTTGGCCTCGACGACTTCCGCCGGTTCTATGTAGACCGTGCGGCCGCTGGCACTCTCGTCGTGCACGATGCCCCGGATCTTGCGTTTCAGTCCTGGTGCCACGGGCAATACCAGGCGTCCGTCGCGCAGGGTGGGCGCCACATCCTTCTCCACGAGTCCGTCTTTCTGTGCCGACAGGAGGATGTTGTTCAGGATGCCTGATATGGAATTCTGTGTCCGGGACAGTTCCCTGCGGATGTCGGCCAGCCCGGGCGAGGCATTGTCGCGGATATGCCCGAACTTGTCCAGCACCTGCATGATGCGCTGGATGACGGTGGGCATGGGGATGACGCCGTCGGTGAGCTCTGCCAGGGCAGGATAGTCGTAGACCGTCCGGCCGTCGGGCGTCTCCTCTCCGGTCTTCAGAAATCTCACCAGATCGTGTATTGTCTGGAGCGTCCGTTGAAGATCGAAGAGCTCTTCTTCCTCGAGATAAGTGCCCGCAAGGCGCAGCCGTTTCATGCTCTCGCGGATGTCGGCGAAGGTGCCGAGGGGCAGTCCTTCCTCTCCCTGCCGGATGCGGCGGAGCTCGCGGGTCTGTTCCATCTGCCGGTTGATAAGCTCCGCGTCGACGGAGAAGTCCATTTGGTCGACACGCGCCTTACCCAATGTGGTCAGGCAGCGGGCGTTCAGCAGTTCTCTCACCTCGCCGAATCCAATCTTCTGTTCAAAGTCTTTGGGATATATCATCGTTCTGTCTATGGCATGTCGTGGCGGCCGTTTCCTCTTTCTCGCAGTTTCTTCTGACCGCAGGGTTCTGCAAAATTACTCCTTTTGGGATAATGTATGCCAATTGTGTTTGTTAATAATAGTTAACCGTATAACGATTTTCCCTCTTCATTTCTGCTTTCTCGCATAAAATCCATACCTTTGCACTCGCTTTTCGGCCAAAGCCGGTTCTCCGAATCGTAAGGAAAGGTGGTAGAGTGGTCGATTACAACGGTCTTGAAAACCGTCGTACCGAGAGGTACCGGGGGTTCGAATCCCTCCCTTTCCGCAAAAAGACTTGCCCTTCAGGAGCAAGTCTTCTTTTGTTTCCGGTGGTTTGCGCCAGGCCTTGAAGGCCCTGTTCTGCCTGATCTATTTCTTCATCTTCGCCTTGCGGGCATACTCGAAGAGCGACCGGGGCAGATGGCAGTAGCCTGCGGGGTTCTTGTCGAGATAGTCTTGGTGATACTCTTCTGCATGATAGAAGTTGGTGAGAGGTTTCACCTCCACGACGATGGGGCGCGCTTGCTTCTTCTGCTGTTCTTCCATCACCTTGCGAATCGTGGGCAGATCAGCGTCGTCGGTATAGTAGATGCCCGTGCGATACTGCGTTCCGTGGTCGTGTCCCTGCCGGTTGAGGCTCGTCGGGTCGATGGCCATGAAGTACAGGTTCAGGAGAAATTCGAGGCTTACCACCGACGCGTCGTATCGGATGTGCACGGTCTCGGCAAACTGCGTCTTGTCGGTACACACCTCCTCGTAGGTGGGATTCTTGCCGATGCCGTTGGCATAGCCCACCTCGGTGCTCTCTATTCCTTCTATCTGTTTGAAGTAATGCTCGGTGCCCCAGAAGCATCCTCCCGCCAAATAAATCTCTTTCATATTCTGTTTGTCTAATAGTTTCAAATAAGCACCATAGCCCTTTCCGGCCATTTCCTCTTCAGGGATGAAGCGCAGCGACGCGCTGTTGATGCAGTAGCGCAGACCGCCCAGTTGCTTCGGGCCGTCGTTGAACACATGGCCGAGGTGCGAACCGCTGAGGCTGCTGCGCACTTCGGTGCGTGTCATGCCGTGCGATCGGTCCGTCGTGCCCTTGACGAGGCTCTCGTCGATGGGCTTCGAGAAGGCGGGCCATCCGCATCCGGAGTCGTATTTGTCGGTAGAGAGGAAGAGGGGCTGCCCCGTGGTGATGTCCACATAGATGCCCTTGCGGAACTCCTGGTCGTAGGCATTGCCGTAAGGGCGCTCGGTGGCGGCGTGCTGGGTTACCTCAAACTGCTCGGGCGTGAGCATCTTCCGGAGCTCTTCTTCCGAGGGGCGGGCATAGCGGTGGGTGTCGGCCGACACCACCTTTTCTCTCTTGCTGCCGTCCATACTATGGTTCCTGCTGTTTTGCCCGTTTGTCTGACACGACAGAAAGAGCAGCGCCAGCATGGCTGCAATTGTACAATAAGTCTTTTTCTTCATACTTTTTCACATTATCATAGATTACGGCTTTCCGATAGTCCTTGCCGGTGAAGCGGCATTTGGAGTCTCGGATGCTTACTTTGTCGACATTGCGGAAATACATGGCATAGCTGGGAAAGCAAGGCCATTGGCTCGTGGGACGGCCCTCGAACCATTCCGGGAGCTTCGGGTCGCCGATGCCGCGGAACTCCAGATCGGCCCTGCGGACAATCACTTGCTCGCTCCGCGCCGTGCCCCAGCTCTTCACGGAGAGTGCCATGCGAGTGATGTCGTGTGCCGTGAGGTCTTCTACGACCAGCCTTCCAAGGGTGTTGCCCTCGCTCAGCGTTACGGAGAGGGGGGCAAGCACGGTGGTGGCCTTTATTCTCCTAAGCGTGATATTGTCGAGCCTTCCGGGTGCGGAACCCCATCCCCCTGGCTCCAGACTGATGGCATAGGCCGAGTTGCGGTTGCCCGAAGTGATGTGCTTCTCCGCTCCCGGACCGTAGATGACACAGTCCTCGACGAGCATATTCCGTGAGGGCTGAATCATGCGGATGCCGTTGCACGACGAATTGAGCGTGCAGCGGGTGATGCGGATGTGGTTCCAGTATCCGCCGGCGATGGCGTCGTCGCCGGTGTGCATCTCGCAGCGGTCTATCTTCACATGGTTGCAGCCCCGGATGTGGATGCCGTCCCAGCCCCCCGTGATGCGGATGCCGGTGAACGAGCTCTTGTCGACCTCGTATCCGAGAACGGCATAGTTAGAGGCCCTCACTATCTTGAAGTCTTTGAAACACAGGTTCCGGGAGTTGGCGATGAGGATGGTGTGCGGGCCTCGCTGATGCTCCTCGCCCCGGGGATTGAACACCTGACCGCCGTCTATGGTGCCCTCGCCTTCGATGCCGCTATGGCTGACCCCCACGAAATGGATGAGGGCCTGCGACCAGACGGGGTCGGTGGCACTGTTGAAATTGACGGTTCCGCGCCCGCTTTCATATCTTGTCAGGTCGCTCACGGGGCGCAGACAGTCGTAGGAGGCGAGGCTGTCGGTGCCTTGCAAGACGGCTCCCTGCTCCAGCCGGAGCCTCACGCGGCTCTTCATGTGGATGGTGCCCGAGAGGAAGACTCCCTGCGGCACGCTGACCACGCCGCCGCCTTGGCGGGCGCACTCTGCGACGGCCTTGTTGATGGCCTGCGTGTTGTCGGTCTTCCCGTCGCCGACGGCACCGAAGGTCAGGATGCTGACCAGGATGGATAGCAATAGGTGCATGTCTTGTCTCCGATTTGGTTGTTTCGGTTACAAAGTTACGAAATCTCCGGCCGATATGCAAGTCCCGGTTGGGAAAAAAGATAGTTTCAATATGGAAACTAAAAATGGCAGGAGTGTTAAAATTGCTCTTGCGAGAGTGCCCTTGAATCCGGCGAAAGCAAAGCTGGCTGCAAATGAGCGAGTTTTGAGCCGTTTTTATAATCCATTGATATATAAGGAGTTAAGGAGAAATGAACTGAAAGAGATAAGTGAAATATGGCGGTTTCCGGACTAAAAGGCCGCTTTCCGGCATGCAATCAGCGACTAAAAGGCTTGCCGGAAGCGGCAAACTGCAGGGTAAAAGGCCGTCTTCGACAATGCTTTTAGCCGTCTTTTACTTTTTCGGCAGCCGTTTTGGGGTGGAAGGGGAGTCTTCCACGGTCTTCCCGATCTCTATTTCAAGGATTTTCGCAGACATTTTCCTGTCTCTTATACACATCTGACGCTGCCGACGACTA
>CAUULA010000129.1:0-5943 GCA_963545855.1 uncultured Prevotella sp. | reverse complement strand
GGCTATTACTATATATAAAAGGAGAAAAAATGTCCGTCTCATTTCTAAATTTTCTACAAAGGTACTTATATTTTTTGTATTTCCAATAATTTGCCGTATCTTTGCATGAAAGAAATAAAAGCTTTCCGCGAATGATTTCATTTTCTGTTGCTTTGGCAGCGTTGGTTATTGGTTACTTGATATATGGCAGGTTTATTGAAAGGATTTTTGTCCCCGATGACCGCCGGACACCAGCTGTTACAATGGCAGATGGCGTAGATTATATCGTAATGCCTAATTGGAAAGTCTTCATGATCCAATTTTTGAATATTGCGGGTACGGGGCCTATTTTTGGTGCCATTATGGGTGCTTGGTATGGACCGGCAGCATATCTCTGGATTGTTTTTGGATGTATTTTTGCAGGTGCAGTTCATGATTTCTTTTCTGGAATGTTAAGTGTCCGGCACGGCGGAGTGAACCTTCCAGAACTTGTAGGCGACTATCTGGGGGTAACAGCCAAGAAAGCGATGTTGTTTTTCTCTGTCTTCCTACTTATTATGGTGGGAGTCGTCTTTGTATACAGCCCGGCTCTCATCTTAAAGGACTTTTGTTTCGATACGCTTATATGGGTATTTATTATCTTTACCTATTATATCTTTGCAACGATGTTGCCGATTGATAAAATCATCGGAAAGTTTTATCCCATCTTTGCTCTCGCTTTGCTGTTCATGGCAGTCGCATTGATGGGCGTGTTATTTGCAAAGATGCCAGATCTGCCTGAAGTGTGGGAAAGTCTGGATGCGGCAAATCATAATACTCCTGCAGCAATATTGGGAACGGAAAGTTTCTTTGTGAAAAATCCTCTTTTTCCATGCCTGTTCATCACCATTGCCTGCGGTGCTATCAGTGGATTTCATGCTACTCAAAGCCCCTTAATGGCTCGCTGCATAAAGAGTGAGAAAATGGGTCGGCCTATATTCTATGGGGCAATGATAACAGAAGGGCTTGTGGCGTTGATATGGGCTGCGGTGTCGGCTTATTTCTTCTATAATGGAGGTTGGAAGGATGTTCTTGATGCCAATGCGGTGAATGATTTTCTTGCACAAGTAAATACCTCTGACGGAAAGTCATTGATTCAATATTTCTCGGCACCGAATGTTGTGGAAAAGGTATGTACGGGGTGGCTTGGAATCTTTGGTGGTATCTTGGCAGTCTTCGGTGTCGTTGCAGCTCCTATTACCAGTGGCGATACGGCTTTCCGTAGTGCTCGCCTGATAATAGCGGAGGCTCTCCATCTGGATCAGAAGCCTATTGTCAAGCGTTGCTATATAGCTTTTCCAATGTTTGCGGCTGCAGTTGGATTGCTTGTCTGGCAAATGAAGAGTCCGGATGGTTTCAATGTCATTTGGCAGTGGTTTGGGTGGGCAAATCAGACGCTGGCGGTGTTCACTCTGTGGACCATCACGGTATATCTCGTCATAAACAAGAAGAATTTCTGGGTAACACTGATTCCTGCGCTCTTCATGACAACCGTGGTAAGTACCTATCTGTTTATTTCAAAACAGGCATTCGCCCTTGACCACACTTTGGCGTATGTGTGTGGTATCATCTGTTTGGTTGTGGCATGTGTGTGGTTTTTTGTGTGGTATAGAAAAATTATAAATAATATTCATTAATCTGGTTTTTTATGAAGAAAATTCTAACAATACTCGCATTGCTAGTGATGACAATCACGGCAAGTGCACAGTTTCAAGAAGGAAAAGGCTATCTGGGGGCGTCGCTCACAGGGCTGAACCTGCATTATAATAGTGCAGATGGTTTTAATTTGGGTCTTGAGGCTAAGGCAGGATATTTGTTTCGGGACAACTGGATGTTATTAGGCGAGGCATCGTTGAATCATAATGGCTCGGAGGCTGTTGCTGATCATATTACTGTTGGTGCGGGCCTTCGCTATTATATCATTCAAAACGGTTTGTATCTGGGTGTTAATGGAAAATACATCCATGCCAATCATGATTATAATGATGTAATGCCAGGCATTGAGGTTGGCTATGCGTTTTTCATCAATCGTTCAGTAACCATTGAGCCTGCTGCCTACTATGACCACTCTTTTAATGATAACAATTACTCTACAGTCGGACTGAAAATCGGCTTGGGTATCTATCTTTTCGACGATTAAGCGTTAAGAGTGGACCAGCAATATCCCTCTCAACTCTTGGAGAAAGCCGTTCAGGAATTCTCCAAGTTACCGGGAATAGGGCGCAAAACAGCTTTGCGTCTTGTCCTTCATTTGCTTCGTCAGGGTAATGAGGATGTCTCCGAGTTTGCTCAGTCAATAGAGCGAATGCGAAAGGAGGTAAAGTATTGCCGAATCTGCCACAATATAAGTGATACAGAGATTTGTCCGATTTGTTCTGATGGACATAGGGATGCACATACAGTTTGTGTTGTAGAGAACATTCAGGATGTAATGGCTGTGGAGAATACGCAGCAATACCATGGGCTTTATCATGTATTGGGAGGAATTATCTCTCCCATGGATGGTATCAGTCCTAATGACATTGAGATAGACTCATTGGTTGATAGAGTAGAAGAGGGAGCTATTGACGAGGTCATCCTTGCGCTGAGCTCCACGATGGAAGGTGATACGACCAATTTCTATATTTCTCGAAAACTGGCACACACCGGGGTAAGGTTAAGTGTGATTGCCCGCGGAATATCGGTAGGCGATGAGTTGGAGTATACGGACGAAGTAACTCTGGGGCGTTCGATTCTTAACAGAACCCCGTTTGGCAAGTAATTGTCTTATGTGATATATCGGATGAAAAAAGTACAAAAAATACTACAGCTTGAGTTCTGGATACCAATAGTTGTTTCTCTTCTTTTGGTGGCACTCTTTGAAACGGATGTTTTGGAGCCAGGCTTGTTAAGCGAAGACAAAAGTTCGGAGTTTGTAATGGCCTCTGTCATGGAGTTGGCTACGATCTGTTTTATTCCGCTTGCACTATATCTGTTTCGGTTTAAGAAGATACATAGCCAGCTTTGTTCCGAAAAGAAGGAACATTATCTTCAGAAATGGGGCACATGCAGATTGGCCTTGCTTTGCATTCCCATGGTAGTCAACACCCTATTATATTATCTCTTCATGCATGTGGCTTTTGCCTACCTCGCCATTATTCTGTTGCTAAGTCTATGCTTTATTTATCCCTCATTAGAACGTTGCCTTAATGAAACTGACGGTCGTAATAGTTAGTTATAATGTCAAATACTATCTTGCGCAATGTCTTGATTCTCTTAAGAAAGCGCTTGAAGGCATAGAGACAGAAGTCTTAGTGGTAGACAATCATTCACATGACGGCTCTGTGGAATACCTTCAGAAACGCTTTTCTGATGTTCACTTTATTGCCTTGCAGCATAATTCAGGTTTCGCTCGTGCCAACAATATAGCGATAAAGGCAGCTAAAGGTAACTATATTTTGTTACTGAACCCCGATACGATCGTTGCGGAGAATACCCTTCGCGAGGCACTTCAGTTCTTGGATGCGCATGAGAAGGTGGGTGCCGTAGGCGTGAGGATGATGAATCCCGATGGCACGGATGCCATGGAGAGCAGAAGGGGAATCCCGACACCAATGACGGCTTTTTATAAGATGAGCGGTCTTTGTGCCCGTTTTCCGGCAAGCCGCCGACTGGCTCGTTACTATATGAGCTATCTTCCATGGGATGAGCCGGCGGTGATAGAGGTCATCAGCGGCGCATTTTTCCTCGTTCGTCGAAAGGTGTTGGAGGAGGTTGGTCTTCTCGATACCGATTATTTCATGTATGGCGAAGACATTGATTTGTCGTATCGCATTTGTAAGGCGGGCTGGGAAAACTGGTATCTTCCTTTGAGAATCCTTCATTACAAGGGACTGAGCACCCGCAAATCCTCTTTTCGCTATGTGCATGTCTTCTATGGGGCGATGCTCATATTCTTTCGCAAGCATTATGCTTCGCTAAGTTTCTGGTTGAGTATCCCCATCAAGCTGGCCATTTATTTCAAGGCTTTTATGGCGTTGCTGTCTATGGCTGCGGGTACCGTATACAGAAGCTTGGGTTTCTTTCCGGGAGACCTTAAGGAGCAGGAGCCTGTCTATGTCTTTGCGGGAAGCGAGGGCAACAGGAAAGGGTTTATGAGAATCATGCGAGAAAGGGGGCTGTCCGTCCATTCGATAGAAGAAAGTTTTGTTGACAATCCATCTCAAAGGCCGATAGTTATGATTTATGACACAGAGACTTATAGCTATATGGAGATTTTCAACCGACTGTCTTCTCTGTCTCGGGAGAATGTCAGGCTGGGAACTTTTAATCCGCATACAAAGGTGATTATTATGGAAAGCGAGGTGATTGTATGAGGATGGTAAATTTCAGGGCTCTTGAGCCGGAGGATCTCGACATGCTCTACAAGATAGAGAATGACGAAACCTTGTGGCGTGTCGGCAGCACCAATGTGCCTTATTCCCGATATGCCCTGCATGATTATATTGCCCATGCGTCAAATGATATATATACCGATAAGCAGGTTCGGTTGATGATAGAAAATGCCGACGGCCATCCTGTGGGGATTTTAGACTTCATGGACTTTAATCCACAGCACTTGAGGGCAGAGGTCGGAATCGTCATCGAGAGTCGCTATCGCCATCAGGGGCTGGCCACGGCTGCTCTCGGGGAAGCTATTGATTATAGCCGGCGGATTTTCCACCTCCATCAGCTCTATGCGGTCGTTAGCACGGAGAACGAAGAGGCTCAGTCTCTTTTCCGGAAACAGAATTTCACGGGGAATACTGTTCTGAAGCATTGGCTTTTTGATGGTAAACTGTATCACGACGCTGTCTTGATGCAATTTTTTTTATAAGAGTCTATCCCAAGGTTCAAGAAAAGGTGGAACTGCGTGAATGATTTGTGAGTCTGTCAGTTCTGATTTCTAAGCCTTTCAGCGCAAAACCTCGAAAATACGGGATTATACCAACCTCGGACAGAGCGGCGTTACCAAAATATTACCACCTCCTTTGAAAGTGAGGATTAGAAAGAGCGGTAACGAGCTCCACCTTCACCTGCAATGCTGCCGAGCGCGGCACCTGTCTAAGGAGCATGGGAGAAATATGCTTCTTGTACTTTGAGAAGTCATCGTTGCATGCGTCGATGACATCATTGTGCGCCGATTCTGTCAGGGGGGCGTCTTCCCGCTTGCGCGGCTTGTCGTCTATGTGTCTTCTGAAATAGGTTATTTCATACTTAATGATTGCCGATTATAAACCGGATTGCGCATAAAGTTACAAATAAATCCTAAAAACACGATCGAAAACATGGAAGATTCTCCCAGAAGCCATACCGAAAGAGCATCAGGTGTGAATAAAACAGATGGCGAAAGTTCTTGTACTGCGGAAAGAAATGATAAAAAAAAACCTTGGAATATAAAAGCGGCCATTTGTTAAAATTAGTCAACAAATCACCATGAATGTCCTGTTTAAGGGGGATGCCGGCCTTGCGATGGCAGGAATTGACCATTCTACCAAGTTCATTTTGTCAGGAATTGAATGTTTTTTGTCAGGAATTGAATGTCGGTTTTACATTATCCGTCATTAATTTTGCAGCAGGAATTCCAGTAAATAGATTCACTCATCCTTTAAATCAAAACAAGTATGGACAAAAGACGAACATTTCCGACAAGCCGGATGAGCGGTGACAAGCCCGGCCTGGGTGACGCCACGGCGCGAGAAGGCGCGCGAAAGCGGACGAGCCCGCGCATCCCGCCGATGGGCGGCCGATGGACACGAGTGGGTCTCGGCGTCCTGTTCTCCGCAACCGTAGCCGTCGGCGCACGGGCGCAGACCGCTGACGGGGACGGAACACAGCCGCCGCGAGACCAGAACAGCGAGCTGCGCACCCGCACTTGGAGCATCTATGCCCAGGGCGGACTGTCGT
>CAUULA010000128.1:0-5960 GCA_963545855.1 uncultured Prevotella sp. | reverse complement strand
GAAGACGGAGAGCAACCAAGTGGCCGCCGACCTGCACTTCATCCCTGTCAACGGAGCCGAAGAGGTGAAGAAGCTCCGCACGACGGAGCTTACTTTCGGCATTGGATACTGTGCCAATACGGCCTTCGTGAACACAAAGCAAAACCGATTTGCCATCAACTATGACAAGCCCGACATCAACATCCAGCACACCACGGGATTCAAGCATTTCCTCGGGGGGAACTACAGTCTCAACCTCACGGAGGCCAGTCTGTACAAGCGTCAGTGGCTGGGAAGCTGGGGACATGTGGACATGCTCTTGAAGGCCGGCGCACAATGGAACAAGGTGCCGTATCCGCTGCTGATCATGCCACCCGTGAACCTCTCCTACTTCAATCACAATGAGACCTTCTCACTGATGAACAACATGGAGTTCCTGAACGACCGCTATGCCTTCTGGAGCATCGCGTGGGACATGAACGGGAAACTGTTTAACCGCATCCCGCTGCTCCACTATCTCAAGTTCCGCGAGTTTATTGCCGTCAAGGGAATGTGGGGACACCTCACGAACAAGAACAATCCCCTTGAGCGCAGCAACGATCCGATGCTCTTCCGGTTTCCCACAAGGAGCCGGATGATGAGCAACCAGCCTTACTGGGAGGCTGTTATCGGCATTCACAACATCCTCCGCATGTTCGGCATAGAGTATGTCAGAAGGCTCACCTACACCAACCACAGCGACATCGACAAGTGGGGCGTCCGCTTCCACTTCACCATGGCCTTCTAAGCAGACAGGTCATACACCCACAGAAGAGGGCTGATTCCTTCCCTGAGAAATCAGCCCCTTTCTGTTGCCCGGTGCCCGGTTCTTCCCTAAAACAAGAGGAGATACAGCAAATGAGCCACGATCGCGGCGGCAAGCCCGCCAAATGTATGCGAGATAATGGCCTTGGAGGTCAGCTCGCGATAGCCCAGAGAGTCGAGCATCGCCGTATGAGTGCTCAAGAATCCGCTCCAGCACATGCCTATGGCGGTGAACACGGCGACGGCATTGCCGTCTATCCAACCCTGCCGGACAAAGTTGGGCACTAACCCTAAAGCGGCTCCTACGGCTCCCAACGCGGTGATCGGGAATGCTATCTGATGGGGATCCGTAAACCCGAACAACCAGTCAAACAGCCAACCGGCCTTATTGGCCAGCCAAGGCAGGAACTCCACACCCTGATAGGCCGCACCCGTAAACTGCCCGTGCGCATCAGGCCCGAAGGTGAGCACCATCACCAAGGTCGATATGATCAACACTCCCGGGATGATGGCCACGCCGATTTCCACGCCTCCCCTGCCGCCGTCAAGCAGTGCGTTCAGCGTACGAAGGAAGACCGACTTCTGCCTCCCTGACTTCTCTTCCAAAGAACCATCGACGGCATCCGCCTCTATAGCGGCCTCAGTCTTATAGTCCGGGTATGCCTTAACGATGAAATGCTGCATCAGGCGAGTAGACACGATACAGCCGAAAATTGCTCCTACCAAGCCTACCAAGGGCTCCAGGCCGAATCCCTGACTTGCCATGAAAATCATGACAATAAGCCCCATGCCAAACGCCGTCCCGAAATTAGTGAGGGATATATACTGATATTTCTTGAAGAAACTGCCGAAATGCTTGTCGTGGGCCAAGGATATAATCGCCGGGTTATCACTCAGGAATGTCATCACCGCACCCAACGCGGCAACACCCGGCAGATGGAACAACGGCTTCATCAAAGGCCGGAGCAGCCTTTCCAGCAGGTCTACCACGCCAAATTCCACAAAGAGCTTGCCCAGCGCACCCGTTATCACGCAGATACCCATCAGATAGAAGACGGTATTCAACAACAAATCGTGTGCCGTGTGCATAATGGTGTTCAGCATGTTGGCAGCTCCCATTTTGGCACCGATAGAAAAGAAAATCACAAGAACCGCACCTAAACATATAAGCGCAGACATCATCTTTGAATGAGTATTTTTCATCTTGCAACAAGGTTTTTAGTCATCAGATACTTATAACGAGACAAATTTACTGCTAATTCCTGAAACCCACAAGTATATTCATCCAAATTTCAGACCCGAGACACAATTATTTCAAACAGGCAAGAATCTCTGAGAATCTGCCGACCCTGCACAACCTGGAATGATCATACTCGTCTACGACCTCGTGTTGCCATACCGCGTCAAACGGAATATATATGGCATTGCCCCCCAATTCCAATACCGGGACAATATCACTCTTGAAGGAGTTTCCTATCATCACCATTTCCTCTAATTCTACACCGTACCCGGCACAAAGCTTCCGATAACTTTCTGGCGTCTTGTCAGACACTACCACGACATCATCAAAATACGGCAGGAGGCCGGAACGGCGGAGCTTGTTCTCCTGATCAAGAATCTCACCTTTGGTGAAGACCACCATCCGGTATCTGTGCAGGCCGTGAAGTTCCCTGACAGTATCCTCTACCCCCTCCAACGGAGTTCCCGGAAGCTCCAGCAGGGTCTTCCCCAATTCAATGATCCTTTCCATCTCCGAGGCGGAAATCCTATGACAAGAATACTCTATGGCATTTTCTATGAGCGAGATGGTAAATGCCTTGCAGCCATAACCTAACAAGGACATATTACGGGTCTCAACATCAAAAAGAGCCTCACGGGGAGCTGGCTGACCCTCTGACCGATAGGGTTCCAATATCCTACCATATTCTCTTTCTACCTTGTCAAAATGGTTCTGACAATCCCATAAGGTATCGTCAGCATCAAAAACCACGAGCTTGGTATGCCTAAAGTCTATCATTCGCTTATTCCAATCTGTTGAAGAAAAAAGATAGATGCCTGACAAGAAGCACCTATCCTTTTGTTTTCCTATATCCAACCATTCTCAGCTAAAGGCTGAAAACCATTCATTATATTGCTACTGATATCCAGTTGTAAACGCCGCTGCAGACTCCGAAGAGGATGACACCTGCCGTACAGATGGCAAGAGCCAACTTGGTCGATGCGGCACTCTTAAATGTCGGCAACGGGCTATCGCTGTGCTTGATGAACATTGCCTTCACAATGAGTAGATAGTAGTAGAGGGAGATAACCGTATTAATCAGCGCAATGAATACGGTGGCATAGGCCAAGGCACCAACCGTCGTGGTGATTTCCGCTCCCTTTACAGCCGCCATAAACACGAAGAACTTAGAAAACATCCCGGCGAAAGGAGGAATGCCCCCCAGAGAGAACAATGCCAAGGTCATCAAGAATGCCAACCGGGGATTGGTCTTGTAAAACCCATTATAGCTATCCATCTCCACCGTCCCGCCATTATGCTCTTCAACTGAACTGATGATGGTGAAAACGGCCAGATTGGCAACGACATAGACTAATATATAGTAAGACAAGGCTACCGCGCTCATCGTGTTGTCACCAATAACAGCCAACATAATATATCCGGCCTGCGAGATAGAACTGAAAGCCATGAAACGCTTCAAATCGCTCTGATGAATAGCAAAGAGATTGGCAATCGTAATGGAAAGGACTACTACGATCATAAGCATGTATTGCCAATAAATCGTCATAGGAGCAAATACTTTCATCAAGATTGCACATTGTGCAAATGCAGCGGCACCCTTGGAAACAACAGAAAGATAACCCGTAACGGTAGTAGGAGCCCCCTGATAGGTATCCGCAGTCCAGAAATGGAACGGCACCAAGGATATCTTGAAGCCAAGTCCACTAAAGAAGAATACCATTCCGACAATAGTCAAAGGCGTTGCCGTAATCCGCATGGCCACATCATCGAAATAGAGAGTGCCTACCGCACCATAGACAAAGCTGATACCATAGAGCATCACACCACTGGAGAATGTAGCCGTAAGGATAAACTTCGCCCCGGCCTCGGCGGAATGATGACGATACTTATCAAGTGCCACAAGGCACGCCATCGGCACGGAAGCCAGTTCAAGTCCCAGGAAGAACAGAATAAAGTGATTGGCACTTATCATCATATTCATACCAAGGAGGGTTGAAATCACGAGCATATAGAACTCCCCTTCCTTGAATGTAGTATCCGGACGCTGCAACCACTCACGAGCCTGAATGAGCACTATAAGAGTGCCCAAGGCAAGAATGGTCTTGACAACCCCGGTCATCTCATTGGTAACATACATTCCTCCAAATGTGGAAGACTCTGCCGTCGGGAATATATTAATAATAAGGTGGGCAGCCATCAACAACACGACAAGCGCATTGAAGAACGGACGAGACTGGCCGGGAACATTTCCGCCATTCTCCGCATTTGCCAAGAGGGGCTTACGGGCTGTCATGAAGTCTGCAATGAAGACAATCACCAAGATAACAACTAATGTTACCTCGGGAACCATATTGAGAAATTGTGAATAATTCATCGTTTCAAAACTTAAAATATTATTTCATTTTACAGACTTGCAACTGCCGCGAATTGACTGATGTGCTCCATAAGAGGACCAACGGCATCGTAAATGACCTCCTGTGCCCAGAAGGGTGCAAGGCCAAGACCTGCAACGCAGAAAATCAATCCCGCAACGGCAATCCGTTCATCCCAAGATGCGTCGTGAAGTTTCAAGAACTCCGGGTTGGGAATCTTCTGATACAAGATCTTTCCGCAGACACGAAGGATATAGACAGCCGTAATCACAATAGAAGTACAAGCTGCAATCGTAGCTACACGATGGAAGGTGTCTGCATTCTCGAACGAACCCACGAAAATGCTCATCTCGGCAATGAAGCCTGAGAAACCCGGCAGCCCAAGATTGGCAAGGCCGGCTATCATATAAGCAACGCCCAAGAATGGAACGACCTTCATCAGACCGCCCAGATAGCGTACATCACGAGTTCCCGCACGATGATAGATCATTCCGATGACAGCAAAGAAAAGGGCTGTCATCAATCCATGGGAGAGCATTTGGAGGATAGCACCGGTAATGGCAGTCTGGGTTGTCATAAGAAGAGCAAAAAGCACCATGCCGCAGTGAGAAACCGAAGAATAGGCATTAATATATTTCAAATCGGTCTGTACACACGCAGAAAGAGCACCATAAACCACAGAGATGGTCGTCAGCACAAGGAATACAGGAGCCCAAGTGTCAAGAGCCTCCGGCATTAAATACATGGCAATACGGAAACAACCGTAACCTCCCAACTTCATAAGCACACCCGCATGGAGCATAGACACTGCTGTAGGAGCACTCGCATGACCGTCAGGAGACCATGTATGGAATGGGAAAAGAGCACCAAGAACTCCAAATCCGATGAACACAAACGGGAAGAAGGTATTCTGCACTACCATAGGGATATTGGCCATGGCGGCGATCTCATTTACATTCATCGTGGTAGCACCACTTCCAAAATAAATCGCGAGAATGCCGATGATGAGGAGGGCAGAACCGCCCATCAGCATCAAAGTGAGCTTCATTGCCGAATACTCTTTGGCACCAGTACCCCAAACACCTATGAGCAAGTACATCGGAATCAGGGCTACCTCATAGAACATGAACATGGTGAACATGTCCGTAGAGATAAAGAAGCCGAACACACCCGAACTCAACAGCGTAAACCAAAGGAAAAACTCCTTATGATTAGGAATCACCTGCCAAGAGGCAAAAGTGCCTGTAAACACAATAATGGCAGAGAGAAGTATCATCACAACCGAGATGCCATCTACCCCCACACTATATGCGATATTGAGTGGAGCAAACCAAGGTATGCTATATGTAAAGAGCATAGGATCGGTGTTGCCGGCATGACGCATCTGAATGAAAGCAACGGTAAGATAGATTGCCAGTATGAGCAACGCGCTGGAACCTACTACCATCACGCCACGAACCTGATTTAAATTACGAGCCAGCCAAAGGCCAACCAACATCAGAACGGGAATTACTACAAATAATGTTAGTATACCTGTCTCTTATACACATCTCCGAGCCCACGAG
>CAUULA010000127.1:0-6037 GCA_963545855.1 uncultured Prevotella sp. | reverse complement strand
CTTTTGCAACCCAAAAAGGTGTGAACTCGTCGATAGGGTTGACCGCTCTTAGAATAATAATGAATAATAAATAGATAGGACAATGAAAAGAACATTCCAGCCACACAACCGCCGCCGCGTGAACAAACATGGTTTCCGTGAGAGAATGGCAACGAAAAATGGCCGTCGTGTATTGGCATCCCGCCGTGCCCGTGGCCGCAAGAAGTTGACTGTTTCTGATGAGCACCACGGCAAGTAATTTGCCGCCGGTTCTCCGAAAAATCAGTTAAAACAGAAAGAAGTAAAGCCTAATCTTTGCTTCTTTCTGTTTTTTTATTATCTTTGTACTCAAAAAGAGGAAGGAATGAAGGCTTCTGAATTTGTTCGGAAAATCATGAGCGGCTATCTCTGGGCCAACTTGGCGGCCATGGCTTTGGTGGTAATCCTGCTGTGTCTGGGCGTTAAGTTCGGTATCGACCTCTATACTCATCACGGCGAGGAGATAGCGGTTCCCAATGTCCGGCATAAGGTTTTTTCCGATGCGAGCAGTGTTCTGGAGGATGTGGGATTGAAGGTGATGGTAAAGGATACGGGCTATGTGAAGACCCTTCCTCCTGACTGCATTCTGGAGCAGACTCCTGCACCCGGGGAAAAGGTGAAGTCGGGTCGTATCGTATATGTTACCATCAACTCGCCGCACACGCCGACATTGACGCTCCCCGATGTCATCGACAACAGTTCCCTTCGCGAGGCCATGGCCAAATTGACATCGATGGGCTTCAAGCTCGGGGCTCCGGAATATGTGGCCGGCGAGAAAGACTGGGTATACGGCATTACCGTGAGAGGACGCCATGTGGTGGCCGGCGACAAGATTTCCGTCGAGGAGACGCTGGTTATACAAGTGGGAAACGGATTGCGGGATGATGACGATTCCGTAGACTATATCGACCCGGTGTATCCGGAGGAAATGGAAGGGATAGAGGAAGGAGAGGTCGACGAGTTTGAGGAGGTAAAGACCCCGCCTGCCGCGGAACCTCCCGCGACCCCTTCAACTCCTGAAAGGAAGTAATCAGACGGATGACTGACTATATAGAAGACATAGACGAACTTGACGACGACGGGCAACAGCTCTATGAGCACTTGCGTTTCGTGGTGGACGAGGGGCATAAACCTCTTCGCGTAGACAAGTATATGTCGGAGAAGATGCAGCATTCCAGCCGCAATCGCATACAGCAGGCTGCCGACGCGGGCTTCGTCTATGTGAACGACAAGCCCGTGAAAAGCAACTACAAGGTGCGCCCCCGCGATGTCATCACCCTGATGCTCGACCGCCCGAAGCACGATAATACCATCGAGGCAGAGAACATTCCGCTCAATGTGGTCTATGAAGACGAGGACCTGATGGTGATTAACAAGCCTGCCGGACTGGTCGTGCACCCAGGGGTTGGTAACTTCCACGGCACCTTGATCAATGCCATTGCCTGGCATCTGAGGAATCTGCCTTCGTTCGATGCCAACGATCCCGAGGTGGGACTGGTGCACCGTATCGATAAGGATACCAGTGGCTTGCTCCTGATAGCCAAGACCCCGGATGCCAAGACGAGGCTGGGGCTTCAGTTCTTCAATAAGACCACCCACCGCAGTTATACCGCCTTGGTATGGGGAAACTTCACGGAAGGGGAAGGAACGATAGAGGGCAACATCGCCCGCGACCCCAAGGACCGTCTCCGCATGAAAGTTTTTTCTCCGGAATCCGGGATTGGAAAACCTGCGGTTACCCATTACCGGGTCATCGAGCGCTTCGGATATGTAACGCTCGTGGAGTGTATTCTCGAGACGGGGCGCACTCATCAGATCCGTGCGCACATGAAGCAGGCAGGTCATCCGCTTTTCGGCGATGAGCGCTATGGCGGCACGGAGATACTCCGCGGCAATCGAAGTTCGACCTACAGGGCTTTCATCCATAACTGTTTTAAGATCTGTCCCCGGCAGGCCTTGCATGCCCGTACCCTTGGATTTGTGCATCCGAAGAGTGGAAAACAGATGGATTTTACTTCGGAATTACCGGAGGAAATGAACCTGTTGATAGAGAAATGGCGTATCTACATCAAGGGTACGACTAACGATACATTTGAAGAAAACTAATGTGGAATATGGAAAATTTCAAGAGAAACATTGCCATCGTCTGCGGTGGAGACTCTTCGGAGCACGATGTGAGCATGCGCTCGGCCGAGGGCTTGTATTCATTCTTCGACAAGGAGAGATATAATGTCTATATTGTCGATGTGAAAGGCGTGGACTGGCATGTGGAGTTTGCCGGCCGGGACAGTATCAAGATTGACAAAAACGACTTCTCCTTTGTCATGGATGGGAGAGCGGTTGTGTTCGACTATGCCTATATCACCATCCACGGAACTCCCGGAGAGAATGGCATGATGCAGGGTTATTTCGACATGCTGCACCTGCCTTATTCCACGAGCGGCGTCCTGGTGGAAGCCATGACCTTTGATAAATATGTGCTCAACAACTATCTTCGCGGTTTCGGAGTCCGTGTTGCGGACAGCATCCTGCTTCGTCGGGGTGAGGAATATAACGAGGATGATATAGAGAAACGCATCGGCATGCCCTGCTTCGTGAAGCCGGCTGCAGACGGATCAAGCTTCGGCGTCTCGAAGGTGAAGAATTCCGATCAACTCGCACCGGCGTTGCGGGTTGCCTTTATGGAGAGCGACGAGGTGATGATAGAGCGCTATATGGAGGGTACGGAGATTTCAATCGGTTGCTACAAGACCAAGTCGAAGAGCGTGGTTCTTCCCGCTACGGAGGTGGTTACATCCAATGAATTCTTCGATTATGATGCGAAATACAACGGTCAGGTTCAGGAAATCACCCCCGCCCGCATAGCTCCCGAGACCGCTAAGGCTGTCGCTGAGGAGACCAGTCGCATCTACGATATCCTGCATTGCAATGGAATTATCCGGATAGACTATATCATCACGAAGGATGCCGACGGCAAGGATGAGGTGAACATGCTGGAAATCAATACCACGCCAGGTATGACGCCCACCAGTTTCATTCCTCAGCAGGTGCGTGCGGCAGGTCTGGATATCAAGCAGGTTCTTACGGAAATCGTTGAAAATCAATTCTAACACAGACTATGAACATACCAGAGAAGTTTGATTCTATTCGGCCGTTTGAGCCGGAGGAGTTACCGGAGGTCTACGACAGGCTGCTCCAGAGCGAACAGTTCTGCCAGATTGTGAAGTATCTCTATCCGCAGGTACCCATCGATATGGTGGCCCGGAAGATGAAAGGGTGCAAGTCTTCTCTGGAGTTCCAGTTGGCTTTTTGCTATGATTTCATCAAGAATCTGCTGAAGAAAGCCAGTCGGGGGTGTGATTTCGACTGCTCCGCATTGGATGTAACGAGGCGTTTTACCTTTATCAGCAATCATCGCGACATCGTTCTTGACTCTGCGATTCTGGATGTCCTGCTTTATGACGCGGGCTTCAAGACCACTTGTGAGATAGCCATTGGCGACAATCTGCTCTTGTTGCCGTGGGTGAAAGATCTTGTCAGGGTCAATAAATCGTTCATCGTGGAGCGTAATCTCCCGATGCGAGAGATGCTGGTGGCGAGCAGGCGGCTGGCGGAATACATGCACTTTGTTATCAGGGAGAAGAACGATAATGTGTGGATTGCGCAGCGGGAAGGCCGTGCAAAGGACAGCAACGACCGCACCCAGGAAGCCGTCTTGAAAATGATGACGATGGGCGGAACGGGTTCCCTGGCCGATCGCCTCGTTCAACTGCACCTCGTCCCCTTGTCTATCAGCTACGAATTTGACCCCTGCGACTATCTCAAGGCAAAGGAATTCCAGCTGCGTCGTGATTTCGTGGGGTGGCGGAAAGGCCCCCAGGATGACCTCGTGAGTATGCGCACGGGCATTCTGGGCTTCAAGGGGCGCATCCATTATTGTGCCGCTCCTTGCATAGACGGCTTTCTGCGCAACCTTGACCCTGACCTGCCGAAAAACGACTTTTATCGGATTGTGGCAGAGCATATCGATCACGAGATACACCGCAACTACCGCCTTTATCCGGTGAACTATCTGGCAATGGACCTGCTGGCTGCTGATAACGGGCATGCCGCTTATTATTCAGAAGCGGACAAGGCGCAGTTTGAACAGTATTTGACCGCCCAGATGGCGAAGATAGATCTTGATAACAAGGACGAGGCCTTTCTCCGGGAACGCATGTTGACGATGTATGCCAATCCTGCCGTAAATCATCTTGCCGCATTATGAAGTATTTCCGACTCTTTCTGATGGCTTTGCCCCTCCTTGTAGGTTGCTCCAATGAGGGCTATGAGACGGGCGACGGTTCCTATTCGTATGTGAGAGCCGACTTTGTGGAGGCTCATACCGTGGCAAGGGGAGCGTTTGACAGTGCTGTTACGGATGAGGATGAGCGCCTCGTGCTTAGTCCTCACGCCCTGGGGGAATGGGCCGGAACGGCGGATTCCACTTACCGAGCACTCCTCTATTATAAAAAGGAGGGGGATGGCGGACAAGTAGTCCCCGTCCAAATCGTCAGGGTGCTTACCGCAAAATATGCCGATACCAGCCGGCCGGATACGCTGAAGACCGACCCCGTTACTTTCCAGAGCTTGTGGAGGAGCAAGAATGGGCGATACCTGAATATTGGTTTTTATGTGAAGACGGGGCAGGATGGGGAGATGAGTCATGGCCTGCAGACTATTGGAATACGGAAAGACAGTGTGGTTACGACGGCCGGCGGTATTCGTCGGGTATACATTACGCTCACCCACGACCAGAATCATGTGCCCCAATACTATTCCTCGCGTGCCTATCTGAGCCTGCCCCTGCAGGGAGAGGACAGGTCGTCCGTCTTCCACCTGACCGTTAACACCTATAAGGGCATTATTCAGCGCAGCATCTGACAGCTGCTCCCTGCATGCAGGAGTGAGACTTGTCTATACAAAAGAAAGCCGTTAATGAAGAATCATTAGCGGCCTTTGTTTCTTTGCGGAAAAGTATGCTTTTTGCGAATTCACGATTATTTTAGCTTTACGGCCAGATGCTCAAGCATATCCTTCGTCATTGCGTCAAGGTCATAGACAGGCTTCCAGTCCCATTCCTGACGGGCGCAAGTGTCGTCCATAATGTCTGGCCAGCTCTCGGCGATTCCCTGTTTCAGTGGGTCGACATCGTAGACCATCTCAAAGCTGGGCTTGTATTTCCTGATGGCGTGATAGACCGTCTCTGGGCCGAAGCTAAGGGATGCGATGTTGAAACCATTGTGATGGACGAGCCGGGTTGGGTCAGCCTCCATCAGCATGATGCTTGCGTTGAGCGCGTCGGGCATGTAGATCATGTCCATCTTGGTACCTTCCTTAATGGGGCAGACAAATTTTTCACCGCGGGTAGCATAATAATAGATGTCTACGGCATAGTCGGTGGTGCCTCCTCCGGGAGGAGTTACATAGGAGATGACGCCCGGAAAGCGCACGGAACGCGTGTCGACGCCATACTTGTGGAAGTAATAATCACTCAGAAGTTCGGTCGTTACCTTTGTAATGCCATACATCGTCGTAGGCCGCTGGATGGTATCCTGAGGCGTATGGTCGTGAGGCGTGGTGGGGCCGAAGCTTCCGATGGAGCTCGGAGTGAACACGGAGCAGTGATGCTCACGGGCTACCTCGAGGATGTTCCATAGACCCTCTATGCCAATCTTCCATGCCAGATGGGGTCTGGACTCGGCTACTACCGAAAGTAAGGCAGCAAGATTGTAGATCGTGTCAATGCCATACTTCTTTACGACATTGGCAATCATCTCGGCATTCGTAACATCTGCCTCCGCGGAAGGCCCCGATTCCAAGAGCTCTCCCTTAGGTTCCGCTCCCTTGATAAAGCCTGCCACTACATGCTCGTTGCCATACCTTTTCCTTAATTCTCTGGTTAATTCAGATCCAATCTGACCGGTAGAACCGATCACCAAGATATTTTTCATACTATTGTACTAAAGCTGTCTCTTAT
>CAUULA010000126.1:0-6170 GCA_963545855.1 uncultured Prevotella sp. | reverse complement strand
GAGATGACGTCGAGTCTCGTGGGCTCGGAGATGTGTATAAGAGACAGATAGTTGCTATGGCCAAAGTTACAGCTTATCGTCAGGAACTTAAGAGGCGTATATTGAAAGAGTCCATTAAAGAGTTTAAGAAGAATGGTATCAGACAAGTCAAAATGGATGATATTGCAAATAACCTCTCCATTTCAAAGCGCACCTTATATGAGATTTATCCCAATAAGGAGGGGCTTCTGTTGGAAGGGTTGAGGGCTGAGCATGAGGCGTTGGACCTGGAACTTATGATGTTTATGGCGGCAGAAAATCGTAGCGTTATAGATGTCCTTGTCCAGTTTTTCAAGATGCAAATGCGGAGTTTTGCCACGATAAGCCCGCTATATTTCTCCGATATCCATAAATTCCCGAATGCAGTGTCTTATCTGTCTAAGCTGCATGAAGAGAGTCTCTCTAAGAGTAAGGAGTTCTTGCAGAAAGGAGTAGAGGAGGGGGTCTTTAGGGATGATGTCAATTTCGAGATCGTTTCTCGCATGGGGCAGGCAACTATGGAGCATGTAATGCAGATTCAACTATACCAGCAATATCCGTTACAACACATATTCCGCAATGTGATTTTACTCTTGATCAGGGGCATTTGCACCCAAAAGGGGGTAAAAGTTGTGGATCAGATGTTAGAAGAGTTATAGTCTGTCAACGACCTTGACTCCCTTGACAGTCCTGATTTTCCTGATAAGATTTTCAAGGCGAGAAGTATCATCAACCATGACCACCAGAGTCCCGCTGAACAGTCCGTCATGAGAGTCGATGTTAATCGAGCGCATTACGATTTTTTCTTCTTTCGAGATAATATTTGTAATGTTGCTCACAATTCCGATATCATCATTGCCGACAACCCTGAGCGTGATCGTATATTGCGAGCCTCCTTTGCCAGACCACTTAGCTCTTACGATACGATAGCCGAAGCGTTTGCGTAGTTCCGGCGCGTTAGGACAGTCTGCCCTGTGGATTTTTATGCCTCCGCTGACGGTAACAAATCCGAACACGGGATCCCCAAAGATGGGGTTGCAACATTTGGCAAGAGAATAATCAAGCCCTTTCAGGTTGCGATCAATAATCAGTACATCGTCTTCTCCTTTGCCGCCGTCTCCTTCATGACCGTCAAAGCTGAAATTCTCTGCAGATAAAGAGGCCTTTGTGGAACTTGAGTTCTGGGCGTGTTCCTTTGTCTCAATATATTTTTCGACAATCTGGTTAGGGTCAAGCTTTCCTTCCGCAATTTGCTTGTAGAATTCTGACATTTCCTTGAACCCTATCTTCTTGATCATGTGGTTCATCACGCTTTCCTCCATTTCAAGCTTCTTGTTCTTGAAACGGCGTTCCAGCATTTCCTTGGCAAGCAGTCCTTCTTTAGCCTGAGTTTCCTTTAAGGACAATCGAATTTTTGATTTCGCCTTTGAAGTTTTTACTATATTGAGCCAGTTGGCATTGGGCTTTTGATTGCTTTGGGTCAGAATCTCCACTGTATCACCCGAGTGCAGGACATCACGGATGGATGCATTCTTGCCATTTATTCTTCCTCCGACACATGCACTTCCTACCTTTGTATGGACATGGTAGGCAAAATCCAGCACCGTTGCACCCTTAGGAAATTTAAATAAATCACCCTTTGGCGTAAACACATAGACCTCGTCTTCATATAAATCCATTTTAAACTGGTCCATTACCTGCAGGTTGTCTCCTGCCTCGAGGGCAGACCGGATGCTTGCCAACCAATCATCTATGGAGCCTTCACTCTTAATGCCTTTATATCTCCAGTGAGCTGCCAGACCGTGTTCTGCTATTTCGTCCATCCGTTCTGTGCGGATTTGTACTTCCACCCATTTGCTTTCCGGTCCCAGCACCGTGATGTGCAGACTTTCATAGCCGTTGGATTTTGGCACGCTAAGCCAGTCTCTAAGCCGCTTGGGATTGGGCTGATACATATCAGTAATGATGGAGTAGGCCTGCCAGCACTGCATCTTTTCTTTTTCCAATGGGCTGCCGATGATGATGCGAATGGCGAAAAGGTCGTATATACCTTCAAAGCTGCAATGTTGTTTCTTCATTTTCTGCCATATGGAATGTATGCTCTTTGTGCGACCCTTCATATGGAATTTCAGGCCTGCAGCCTGAAGCTTCTTACTGATTGGGTCGATGAACCTTTCTATATAGGCATCACGGCTTCTCTTGGTCGCATTGAGCTTTTCCTTTATCATGTAATAGGCGTCATGCTCCAAGTATTTCAAAGATAGATCTTCAAGCTCTGACTTCAGTTGATAAAGGCCAAGTTTGTGGGCAAGCGGGGCATAGAGATAGCTCGCCTCTTCGCTCACTTGTCTTTTTGCTTCAAGCTTTTCAGTATCACGAATCTGGCGCATCAAGTTGACGCGATCGGCAATCATGATTAAGATTACGCGCATATCTTCGGCAAAAGAGAGGAGAAGATTGCGGAAATTCTCGCTTTCAATGACGGGATTCTTCTTATATAGCTCATGAAGGCGTATAAGACCATGAATGATATGCGCGACATTCTCGCCAAAGTCTTGTCTTGTTTTCTCTATTGTGGTGAAACCATTGATAACCGTGCAATAGAGTAGGATGGAGAGTGTTCCGTCTCTTTTCAGTCCAATGTCGTTAATGGCAAGCTCAGCGGTCTGTAATGCAGTAAGTATGGGATTCAGCCCGAAAACATCCCTTTGGATTTGATTTTGCCTGACGGCGGCAGTGAGCAGCTTTTTAATTTTCTGCTCATCATCCATCTTCAGAGTGTCTCCAATAGACTGTTTAAGACGCTTGAGGATGGCAATGGTCTGTTGCCTTTCAGCAAGAGTGAATTCAAATATCTCGCCCATATATATATTGATGTTGCAAAGGTACAAAAAATGATTGAAAGATTTCCGTTTTTCAGAAAAAGTAACTATATTTGTAAGTGATAATTACGGAAAATAAATAAAACCTAAATAATTATGTTTACGAATAACGATATTAAGCAGATTGAGGCCCGGGGCAGTAGTGTTGGGCAGGTAGAGCGTCAGTTACAACAGATAAAGGAAGGTTTCCCGTTCTTGGTTCTTGAGGCTGCGGCCTCCATAGAGAATGGAATCTTCCAGCCGGATTTGGAAGAGCGTGAGCATTATATGGATAATTGGAACGAATATAAGGCCATGGGTCGTCAGATAGTCAAGTTTGTTCCTGCGTCCGGCGCAGCCAGTCGTATGTTTAAAGATCTGTTCTCCTTTCTGGCGGCAGACTATGAAGTTCCTACCACGGACTTTGAGAAACAATTCTTTGCGCATATAGAATGCTTTGCCTTTGCAAAGGACTTGTGCGATAAATGCAAGGAAAGTGAGGGAAAAGGAATCAGGGAGCTTATTGAGACTGGCCATTACAAGGCTATTGTCGCCAATCTGCTTGAGGCTAAGGGGCTGGATTATGGCAATCTTCCCAAGGGACTTTTGTTGTTTCATAGTTACGAGGATGGGCCTCGCACCCCGATGGAAGAGCACTTGGTGGAAGCTGCACTATATGCAAATAGCAATGGTGAGGCCAGTGTTCACTTCACCGTAAGCCATGACCACATAGAACTCTTTAAGCAAAAAGTGGCAGAAAAGAAGGCTAAATATGAAGAGCAATTTGGCATAACCTATAATATCTGCTTCTCAGAGCAGAAACCAAGTACGGACACAATTGCCGCGAATCCTGACGGGAGCCCCTTCCGTAATGAGGATGGCACATTGCTTTTCCGTCCAGGAGGCCATGGGGCTTTGATCGAGAACCTTAATGACCTTGACGGAGACATCATATTCATTAAGAATATAGACAATGTGGTGCCTGACAGACTGAAGGGGGACACTACATTATACAAGAATATCCTTGCCGGAATTCTCGTAACATTGCAGCAGAAAGCTTTTGGCTATCTCGAACTGTTGGACTGCGGTGAATACAGCCATGAGCAGATAGAAGAGATTATTCGATTCGTTCAGCGTGATTTGTGTTGCCGTCGCCCGGACATCAAGAACCTGGAGGATGCGGAACTTGTAAATTACTTGCATGGCAAGTTGAACCGCCCGATGCGTGTTTGCGGTGTCGTGAAGAATCAGGGCGAAGCCGGCGGCGGCCCGTTCCTTGTTAAGAATAGAGACGGATCGGTGTCATTGCAGATCCTGGAGAGTTCGCAGATAGACAAGAACAATCCGGACTATGTGCGCATGTTTACCGAAGGAACCCACTTTAACCCCGTAGATCTCGTTTGCGCGACAAAGAATTATAAAGGAGGGAAGTTTGACCTGCCGAAGTATGTAGATCCCATGACGGGCTTCGTCAGCAGCAAAAGCAAAAATGGCAAAGAGCTTCTGGCTTTGGAATTACCGGGATTATGGAATGGGGCGATGAGCGATTGGAATACCATATTCGTAGAGGTTCCGTTGATTACATTCAATCCCGTGAAGACCGTTAACGACCTGTTGAGAGAAGAGCATCAATAGATATGAGCAATATAAAGAAAATTGTACTTACCGGCGGACCATGCGCAGGCAAGACAACGGCCTTGGTGAAGGTAATCGAACATTTCTCTTCCTTGGGCTTCAAGGTGTTTACCATTCCGGAGGTGCCCACGCTGTTTACGCAGGCTGGCATGGACTATCTGACAGACAATAAGTCTTTCTTCTATGAGGGCGAAAAGTCTACCTTGGAAATCCAGCTGGCTCTTGAGGATAAGTTCACGCAAATGGCAGAACAATGCACTCAATCGTCTATCATCATATGCGATCGGGGGGCTCTGGATATCTCTGCATATATGGACCAGACTACATGGGACAAGATCACTTCAGAAGTCGGAACTTCGACCATGGAATTGCGGGATCACCGATATGATGCCGTAATTCACATGGTGAGCGCTGCCGACGGGGCGGAAAAATTCTATACGACAGCGACGAATGCGCAACGCCTGGAAAAGGCCGACGACGAGGGGCTTGCCGTGGCCAGGCATCTGGACAGGCGTGTCATGGAGGCCTGGGCCGGTCATTCTCATCTTCGCGTCATCAATAATCATGAGAATTTTGAGAACAAAATAAACCGTGTGCTCAAGGAGATTTCATCAGTTCTGGGACTGCCGCAGCCCATTACGGAAGAACGAAAGTACAGGGTAGAGGTTACCGGCGAGATCCCCGATTCTGTTAAAAGTGAGATAATTCAGACTTATCTCACGGCAGAGCCGGGTGCGGAAGTGCGCCTACGCAAACGCATCTGGGAAGGTAAGCGCGTGAATGTACATACGACCATCAAGCGGCTTCCTAATAATGAGCAGGTGGAGGTGGAGCGTCAGGTAAGCAATAACCTTTACGATTCATTGCTTCAACAGGCTGATCCTTATCGCCGGCCAATAGAAAAGACTCGCCGAAGTTTTATCTGGAAAGGACAATATTTTGAACTCGACTCATATCATCGCTTTAATGATGGCATGCAAATACTTGAGACCAAAGGAGTTGCGTATGACGAAACGATTAACTTTCCACCGTTTATAAAGGTTGTTGAAGATATCACGGGGCGCAAGGAATATTACAATTATAATTTAGCATTACGGAGTCAATAGACAGAATCAGCGTCGTTTTTTCATTGCGGGAATGGTAAGAGAGAGATGCTTTTTGCCGCTTATAGCATGACAAAATCGCCGAATTCATCGGACAAAATCGCCGAGTTTGTCCCACAATTTCGTCGAGTTTGTAAATCGATCAGTTATTAGTCTCGGGAGAAAAAATGACTTTCTTATATAAATAATAGGAGGTGTATCTCTGGATACGCCTCCTATTTATCATAATTTAAGACCGCTCTGGCTTACCAGAAGCGCTTATCCTGTGCGTCGTAATGATATCCTGCTTTAGCCAATCTCTGTTCTAATTCCATCCTGTCCTGGCTAAAGGCGAAGCAAATCTGGTCCAAGTTATCAAACTCATTGTCTCTCAGCAAGAAATTTATAGCTGATACCAGCATCGGCACATCATTTGGTAATCTATCCATATTATCCTTCTTTTAAAATTGACGAGTGCAAATTTAGTTGGTATTTGGGAATAATTCAAATAAGTAATACTAAATTCTTGAAAACAATCGCATTTCTTGATGTTAGACAATTGAATGCATTTTCC
>CAUULA010000125.1:0-6268 GCA_963545855.1 uncultured Prevotella sp. | reverse complement strand
AGCGTCAGATGTGTATAAGAGACAGATATATAGTAATAGCCACCGGCATTCATGCACAGTACTTTAATTACGGTTTCCAAAAGCCCAAATATGAGGCAAGGGCCGTTTGGCTCACTACAATCGGAGGTATTGACTGGCCGCACTCCTATGCACAGAACGGACATTCCGCAAGAAGGCAAAAACTGGAATTGACTAAGATTCTCGACAAGCTCCAGAAAGCGGGAGTCAACCAAATATTACTGCAGACCCGGATAAGGGCCACCACTATTTACCCCTCCCATTATGAGCCTTGGGACGGCTGCCTGAGCGGAAATCCAGGAAAAAATCCCGGGTATGACGCTCTCGCATATGCTATTGAAGAAAGTCATAAACGAGGAATGGAGCTTCATGCATGGATAGTTACAATGCCTATCGGGAAATGGAATGCATTGGGATGTATGCAGTTACGGAAAAAGTATCCAGGCATGATAAAGAAAATAGGCCTTGACGGATTCATGAATCCAGAAAAGACACAGACGGCAACCTATTTAGCCGATCTCTGTGAAGAAATTACCCGTAATTATGATATCGACGGAATTCATCTTGACTATATTCGATATCCTGAAACTTGGAACATCAAGGTTTCGGGAACAGAAGGACGACACTATATCACAAACATCGTAAAGGCCATCCACAACCGTATCAAACCGATAAAACCTTATTTGAAACTTAGCTGCTCACCTATTGGAAAATTCGATGACCTCAGCCGCTACAGGAGTCATGGTTGGAATGCCTACAGTCGCGTGTGCCAAGATGCACAAGGCTGGCTAAGGGACGGGCTAATGGACGAGCTCTTCCCTATGATGTATTTTCAAGGACAGCAATTCTTTCCTTTTGCCATCGACTGGAGTGAGAACTCTTTCGGAAGAATCGTAGCACCTGGATTAGGGATTTATTTTCTCTCCCCAACAGAAAAAAACTGGTCTTTGGATGCCATCACCCGCGAGATGGAAGTGCTCCGCCAACATAACTTAGGGCATGCCTATTTCCGCAGCAAATTCTTTACTGATAATGTAAAAGGTATCTATGATTTTGCAGCAAAGCAGTTTGACAACAGCCTCGCACTCGTTCCTCCAATGAGTTGGCAAAGCAATATGAGGCCAGAATCTCCTTTCGCCCTGGAAATCAAGGATCATAAACTCATTTGGAGAGGCCGAGATGGCGGTAGGTTTAATATTTACAGCAGCAGAACATATCCTGTAGACATCAATGATGCTAATAACCTCATGAAGACAAGAACCAAGGATACCTATCTCACAATTCCTGTTGAGGATGAGCCACGCTATTATGCCGTTACCACTATTGACAGATATGGAAACGAAAGCTTCCCACTACAGATGGACCCGCCTACCGAACCTACAAAGGTCATTCGCTCCCAAATACTCTCCTGCAATGGTCAGCAACTTAAGCTACCCGCCCGGGATCCCCAAAACGATGCTGATATTCTCATTATTGAAGACCAGAAAGGTAAAGGTATCAGTAGTCATCCATGGACTAAAGAGTTTCTGGAAATCGCTGGTTTACAAAACGGAATGTATCAGCTGAGAAGTCTCAACAATAAAGGTATCACACACCGTCTGGGCTTCTTTTGGATCAGAAGATAAAATATGAACCTTTTAAAACTTGCTTTTAAGACTAAAAAAGCCATCTTCCGCAAACTTATCAGGGGTTCGGGGGGTAAAAAGTTATTTCCTTTCAATTAAATTCTATGACGGAATATATTTATCCGAAAAATAATTCCTACCTTTGCACTTAGAAAAATTAGAAGATATTTATGGATTGGTTAATTAATCTATTTACAAATCAGGATTCAGTCGCTCACATAGCTTTACTATATTCCATGGTAATCGCAATTGGCGTACTATTAGGGAAAATCAAATTCGGCGGCATCGCCCTTGGGGTAACCTTCGTACTATTTACAGGCATTCTTGCTGGTCATATTGGCTTCACGGCTCCCACTGCGATCCTCACTTTCGTGCAAGACTTCGGATTGATCCTATTCGTTTTCATGATAGGTCTTCAGGTTGGCCCCGGGTTCTTTGAGAGTTTCCGCAAGGGAGGAGTAACCCTCAACATACTTGCTACTGGAATGATTCTGCTGAATGTCACGGTCATGTTTGCCTGCTATTATCTTTTTTTTGATACCAGCAATGCGAACAATCTCCCCATGATGGTAGGTACTTTGTTTGGGGCAGTTACCAATACTCCTGGACTTGGTGCTGCAAACGAAGCCCTAAGCTCCATATTTGCAGAAAGCAACATTCCTCAAATCGCAAGCGGATATGCCTGTGCTTATCCCTTGGGGGTACTTGGAATTATCGGAGCGACCATCCTTGTACGCTATATTTGCAAGATCAAATTAGAGAAAGAAGAATCAGAATTGCAGGCACAAGAAAACGAGAATCCTCACGAGAAACCATATCAGATGCGCCTGAAAGTGGAAAACTCATATCTGAACGGCAAAAACCTGCGCCAAGTTTCAGAGTTTCTGAATCGCGACTTTGTTTGCTCTCGTATGCTTCATAACGGCGAGATTTCCATCCCAAACCGAGATACCATATTTAATATAGGCGACGAACTACTTATCATCTGTGCAGAATCCGATGCAGAAGCCGTAAGAGCCTTTATCGGCCCCAGCATCCAAGAGGATTTTCCCGAAGATGACGAGAAACAGCCATTGGTTGCCCGCAGGATTGTAGTAACCAATCCTGCCATGAACGGGAAGTCGCTTGGAAAGATGCACTTTTCAAGCGTATATGGCGTGAATGTAACCCGCATCAGTCGTCAAGGAATGGATCTCTTTGCATCCCGTTCCCACCACTTTCATGTAGGCGACAAAATCATGGTCGTGGGTCCAGAAGATAATGTAAACCGAATTGCTGATATCATGGGAAATTCTGTCAGACGCCTTGACGCTCCTAACATAGCGACCATCTTCATTGGTATTATTATCGGGATTCTGTTCGGCAGCATCCCATTGGCTATTCCTGGCATGCCGGTCCCCCTGAAGCTTGGCATAGCAGGAGGGCCACTGATTATCGCTATTCTGATAGGCCGTTTCGGTTACCGCATGCACCTCGTAACATACACAACCACCTCGGCAAATATGATGCTCCGCGAAATCGGATTAGCATTGTTCCTTGCGTCTGTAGGAATAAAAGCAGGTGCTGGCTTCTGGGAAACAGTAGTGCAAGGCGATGGCCTGAAATATGTCTATACAGGTTTCTTGATAACCATTATACCTATTATAATTATGGGCACCCTGGCAAGGCTACGATATAAATTCAATTATTTCACAATCATGGGTATGATTGCCGGAACTTATACTGACCCTCCCGCACTGGCATACGCAAACTCCATTTGTTCAAAGGAGGCTCCTGCCGTTGGATATTCCACAGTTTATCCACTGAGCATGTTCTTGAGAATTCTGACCGCCCAGCTAATTGTGTTATTCTGTTGCGGCATCTAATGATAAAAATTGAAAATGCAAGTTGCTATTTAACTTGCATTTTCAATTTACCATTCTCTGTTACACAAACATCCACCTGATAGGAACTTGGTTCATCTGGAGTAGCGATACAAGCCGTGTAATGGATACCTTCCGCATCTATCTTTGAAAACAGCAAATCGCTTAGGATACTCACTTTCAAAAATTGCGCCGGAACCTTATTTGTAAAATCTTGCTTCCTAAAATCCTTGGAAAAGAGTTTCTGGGGTCCTTCGTAAATACTTAAATGAACAATGTTATCATAATAGACATTCCCCACTTCTACACCATCGTCATTGTAGGAAGGCTTAATTACTTTATAGGTTGTAGGATTCACCTGTACATAGCAATGATATTTCCGATTACTACCTATGATAACCGTATCACGCTTTATCGTGCAATTCTGATTTAAAGCAATGGGCCGACGACTTTGCGTTTCTTCAAAAAAGGCCAAGTCATTAGGATCCTCCGATTTTACAAGCCGCACTTGGTCGCCATTCTGATTGACAAAAACAAACAAGTGGGACGCCTGTTTTACAATGGCATACTTTACATCGCTGACGCCATGAAGCACCAAGGTATCACGAAATATCTGAAAGTATGCAGGCAGACTCACCGAATCAGCATAGTAGACCGTATCTCCCTTCACCCGAAAGGCAACATCCTCCCTACCCTCATTCATCCAAACACCTTGGAACATCTCTTTAGCTGTCCTGTCTTCTTCACGAAAAACTTGTTGGGTGCTTTTCCCTTTACAGCCATAAAAAAAGAATGTGCTGAAAATCAAACCTACTATAGCAAACCTTTTCTTCATCTTCCAATACAATGATATATGAAGCCTGCATCCTCTAATTCCTGCGGATCAAAGATATTACGGCCATCAATAACAACCTTCCGCTTCATGGCCTTAGCAACAACTTCCCAACTTGGGAGACGGAATTCTTTCCATTCTGTAAGCAGAAGTAGTGCGTCAGCACTCAAAACGACATCATACATATCTTTACAGTAAGTAATGCTATCACCCACCCTTCGTTTACACTCTTCCATCGCAGCCGGGTCATAAGCCCGAACGGTACAACCTGCCTTGAGCAAAAGATCTATCATGACAAGAGCCGTTGACTCACGCATGTCATCCGTCTCTGGCTTGAAAGACAATCCCCATAAAGCAATGGTCTTTCCTCTGAGAGATTCATCACCATAGATTTGCTTCAACTTCATGAAAAGAATTTCCTTCTGCCGGGTATTTACACGCTCTACGGCTTTTAAGACTTCCATAGAATAGCCATTGTCATCTGCAGTCTTGATGATTGCCTTTACATCCTTTGGAAAACAACTTCCCCCATAACCACAACCAGCATAAAGAAATTTCCTGCCAATACGAGTATCACTCCCAATGCCTTGGCGCACCATGTTGACATCAGCCCCTACCCTCTCACAAAGATTCGCAATATCATTCATGAATGAGATGCGAGTGGCAAGCATAGAGTTTGCCGCATATTTTGTCATCTCTGCACTTGGTATATCCATAAAGATAACACGGAAATTATTAACGAGGAAAGGTTTGTAAAGACGAGTAAGAATCTCTTGTGCCCGACTGCTTTCAACCCCTACAACAACACGGTCTGGACTCATAAAGTCCTTTATAGCATTGCCCTCCTTCAGAAATTCCGGGTTACTGGCAACGTCAAACTGTATGTCAACTCCGCGCTTATCGAGTTCTTCCTGAATTGTTGCACGAACTTTGCGAGCCGTCCCGACAGGAACCGTACTCTTCGTTACGACAACCATATATCTATTTAAATTCTGTCCTATGGTTCGTGCCACTTGGAGAACATACTGCAAGTCGGCACTTCCATCCTCATCAGGAGGAGTTCCAACTGCAGAGAAAACAATTTGCTGATTGTTCAGAATAGAAGCTAAATCAGTAGAAAACTTCAGTCTTCCCGCCTTAACATTTTTCTGAACAAGCTCATCAAGTCCCGGCTCATAAATTGGGATATATCCGTGAAGAAGGCGTTGAATCTTCTTCTCGTCAACATCAACACAAGTAACACTGGCACCCGTATCTGCAAAACATGCTCCCGACACGAGGCCTACATATCCAGTTCCAACAATCGCTATATTCATTTTATTCGAATAAATCTGCTTCCGTTAATGCTTTTCCCTGTAAATCTTTCTCACTGGTGAGTATATTCTGGGAATCTATAGGCCATTTTAAAGCCAACGACTCGTCGCCCCAACGAATGCTTGCCTCATATTGAGGGGCGTAGATATTATCCACCTTATATGTAAAGACTGCCTCTTCTGACAAAACAAGGAAACCATGTGCAAAACCTCTGGGGATAAAAAACTGGCGTTTGTTTTCTTCACTTAATTCCACCATGACATACTTGCCGAATGTAGGAGAACTCTTACGGATATCCACGGCGACATCAAGCACTTTGCCTTTGATCACCCTCACAAGCTTGGCCTGTGAGTATCTACCCTTCTGATAATGAAGACCACGAAGCACCCCGTAACTTGACTTAGACTCGTTATCCTGTATGAAATCTACTTTGCCGACATGCGCCTCAAATTCATCTTTTTTCCATGCCTCAAAGAAATAACCTCTCGCATCACAAAGCACCTTTGGCTCTATGATATAAACACCCTCTATCTCCGTTTTTATATAGTTCATTTTAAAACTTTATATATTTAGATACAAAGATAGAAAATAAAATTGAAGACAACGCAGTTTAGAGA
>CAUULA010000124.1:0-6371 GCA_963545855.1 uncultured Prevotella sp. | reverse complement strand
TGTCTAACTTCACCGGCTCCATGGTGATTGACAAGCATAATACCGCAGGATGGGGAACTAATGCATGGATTGCCGTCATGACCGTATATGAGCAAGACTCCAAGAAGCAGGCCCAGGGCATAGCTTTCAGCCACGACGGTGAGAACTTCTATCACTATGACCAGAACCCTGTACTGGACTTATGGAGCACCGAGTTTCGCGACCCCACCGTCTTTTGGCATGAGCCTACGCGGAAATGGATTATGGTGGTAGCCAAGGCTCGCGAGAAAAAAGTGCAGTTCTATTCATCAACCAATCTGAAGGAATGGATCTGGGAGAGCGATTTCGGTCCTTCAGGCAATCAAGAGAAAGCATGGGAATGTCCTGATCTTTTCCTCGTTCCCGTGAATGGTGATTGGAATGACAGGAAATGGGTACTGCTAACTTCCATAAACTGGGCACAAGAACAATATTTTATCGGCGACTTCGACGGACATAAATTCACCCTGATGGACAACCACCCTGCGGAGCCCTTTCTCGTGGACAGAGGACTTGACTATTACGCCTCACGGGTTTTTCGCGACTACGATGGCACACTTCGCAACGCTATTTCCATGGGATGGCTCGCCACATGGGACTATGCGCCACTGGCTCCTTCGGCTTGGGGGAAGGGATTCTGGTCTGTTCCGCGCATATACAACCTCAAATCCTTCAAGGAAGGAATGCGTCTGACCCAGCAACCCATAGAAGAACTTAAGACTTTACGCGGAAAGCCTTTCAGACTGGCAGGAAAGATTCCCGTAGGAGCAAAGCCTTTAAAGGGATTCTCTCCTAAGAGTAATGCCTATGAACTGGATGCCGTTTTTGATGCGAGGGTCGAGAATACCTACGGATTCTATCTCTGCAAAGGGCAAGGCCATCAGACTATTATTTCCTACGACACCAGAAGCCACACCCTTCTCATTGACCGCACCAACTCCTCGGATGTGGAAATCCCGAAATTCAAACGCATTGCCCAAACCGAAGTTTATCCTGAAAACGGAAAGCTGAGGCTACATATCTATGTGGACAAATCAAGCATCGAGATTTTCACCAACCAAGGGAAGGAGGTTTTCTCGCTGCTTACCTATGCCGGCGATGCACAAACGGGCATAGAGACCTTTGCTCTCCGGCCGGGCACTTGGATGCAACTAAACGCATGGACTTTGGATTCTATTTGGAAATAGAACTGCCTATCGCAGCACTTCCCGACTCATGAAGGCGGCAATGGTCTTCTTCCTCACATAATTGAAGGACAGGTACATGAAGCCGTGATACGGGTTGTCGGTGCCCCAGGAGTTCTTCGCGATGAAGTATTTGTTACCCTCTCTGTCGTGCGCAATTCCCACTAAGGCCATTGCGTGGTCGTCGGTAGTCTGGAGATGGTCGAATGCCGCCTGGCGCTCCTCTTGTGTGCACGGTGCCCGCTCGTTGTCAAGTCGGGCAAGGCCCTTGGCAAATGAGAATCCTTCCTCCGAGATATCGCCCTCCCAGCAGACGGCGTGCCCGCTGCGCAAGGCCTTCTCCATATAGCCCATCAGGTCGTCGATGGGAACATTGAGATAGGTGTCATACATCTTGTTGTCGGGCGTCTCGAGGACAAAAGGTTCCCCGAAGCGATGGTGCTGGAAGCTCGTCAGTGCCTCATACTCGAGTTCACGACACACGCTATGCGCAAATTCAAACGGACTATATTGCACTCCGAACAGGAAGACAGCCCTCGGTCGATAGTCTATCTCACGGTCCAGCAGGTCGCTCACGCCATGGCGGAAATCACCGAAGTCATGGGTAACCGCCGACAACTGCCGCAGCTTGCGGCATAAGACATTATAGTTCATTCCCTCCCGGGCATGATAGGAGTCATACGGCATGGCTCCGTAGAGGCTGAGCAGACGGAGTGCCGTCGAACCCATGCCCCTCAGGTCTATCTCCCGAGACCCGCGCGAGAGATAGCTCTGGCAAGCCTGATACTCCAGATACCTGCGAGCCAGGAAGTCGGTAGACAAGTTCACGGAGTCGCCCTGCTCTATATGTTCACTCTCGATGGTAGCCAGCATGGCATATATCCAGCACAGCGCACTGTGTCCCTGATTCTTCACCGGAGTGGTCCTGAGCCTCACCTCATCCACGAAATCAGCTATCCCTCCGGGCATCTTGCCGGGCTTTGAACATCCGGCGAGCAGCAGAATCGCCAACGGCAACGATATGTAAATCTGCAGTTTCTTCATAATCAACGGGACAAAGATAACAAAAAAGAAGAAAAACGGAAAGAATAAAAAGATGAAAAGTGAACGGGGATTCTCCTAAAAATCGCAGTTTATCTTATAAAAGATAACCTTTTATCCTTTCACTTCCTATCTTATTCTGTTTTTTTCGTACCTTTGCAGCATGAACGAGAATATCCATGATTTTGAGATTATGGCTCCGGTGGGCGCACGGGAGAGTCTTGCGGCAGCCATTCAGGCCGGTGCCGACTCTGTCTACTTCGGTATCGGACAGCTCAACATGCGGTCGCATTCGGCAAACCATTTTACCCTCGCCGACCTGCAGGAGATCGCCCAGACCTGTCAGGAGCACGGCATAAAAACCTATCTCACCGTGAACACGATCATCTATGACGATGATATAGAGACCATGCGGCAGATCGTCGACGCGGCCAAGGCGGCCCGAATCAGCGCCGTCATTGCCTCGGATGTCGCCGTGATGGCCTATTGCAACAGGATAGGAGTGGAGGTTCACCTCTCCACTCAGCTCAATATCACCAACATCGAGGCGCTGAAGTTCTATGCCCGGTTTGCCGATGTGGTGGTGCTTGCCCGTGAGCTGAACATGGATCAGGTGGCAGCTGTCTACCAGCAGATACAAGACCAGCAGATCAGAGGCCCCAAGGGCGACCTCGTGCGCATAGAGATGTTCTGCCACGGAGCCCTCTGCATGGCTGTCTCCGGCAAGTGTTACATGAGCCTTCACAATGCCAATCGTAGTGCCAACCGCGGTGAATGCGTGCAGATTTGCAGGCGTTCCTATACCGTAACCGACAACGAAACGGGCAACCAACTGGAGATAGACAACAAGTATATCATGAGCCCGAAGGACCTGAAAACCGTCCGTTTCATCGACCGCATGATGAAGAGTGGAGTGAGGGTGTTCAAGATTGAGGGGCGTGCCCGCGGTCCGGAGTATGTCTACACCGTGGTTTCCTGCTACAAGGAGGCCATCCGCAGCGTGCTCGACGGCACCTTCACCGAGGAAAAGAAAGACCTCTGGGACGAGCGGTTGTCCACCGTCTTCAACCGGGGATTCTGGGATGGCTACTATCAGGGGCAGACCTTGGGCGAATGGAACAAGCACTACGGCTCCGCGGCCACGGAGAAAAAAGTGCTCATCGGCAAAGTGGTGAAGTACTTCTCCAAGCTGGGCGTGGCCGAGATAGCCGTCGAGGCCGCCCCCTTCCGCAAGGGCGACAAGCTGCTCATCACGGGAAACACCACGGGCGTGATGTATCTCGACGCCGACGAGATACGCTATGAGCTCCACCCGGTGGAACAGGCGGAACAGGGATGGCGGGTCTCCATCCCCGTAAGCGGCAAGGTGAGACCCAACGACAAATTGTTCAAGTTAGTAAAGCAAGCCCATGAAGACGATTAACGAACTACAGGACGAGGTCATCGAGGAGTTCTCTGACTTCGACGACTGGATGGATAAATACCAGATGCTCATCGACCTCGGCAACGACCTCGATGTACTCGACGACAAGTATAAGACCGAGCAAAACCTCATAGACGGTTGCCAGAGCCGCGTATGGATACAGTGCGACTACGAGGACGGACGACTCCTGCTCACCGCAGACAGCGACGCCCTCATCGTGAAGGGCATCATCGCCCTGCTCATACAGGTGCTCAACGGCCACACGCCGACGGAAATTCTCGACGCCGACCTCTATTTCATCGACCGGATAGGACTACGGGAACACCTGAGCCCGACCCGCTCCAACGGCCTCCTTGCCATGGTGAAGCAGATCAAGGCCTATGCCCTGGCCTACCGGAACAAGGAAAACAGCTGAGACCGAAAAGATGAGAAAGCTATTCAACATCCTCTTTGTGCTGGCATTGGCCATGCCCGCACAGGCACAGGAAGCCGACAGCCTGGTAGCCGTGTGCCTGAACCGGAACGACTGGTTCCGCCTACAAGAGGTGTACCGCACCGACAGCAGCCGGATTTCTCCTTTTCTCCGCCTCTTCTCAAAGGCCATGCTCAACCACTTCTCAGGCCGCCCGGAAGCCGCCGTAAACGACATCCGACAGATCTTGAGAGACTATCAGGGCGAGTTGGGAAGCGCAAACTTCATCTCCCTGGTGATTATGCTGGGGCAGAACTACAGTCTGCTGGGCGATAACAGGCAGGCGGCAGACATCCTGCAGAATTTCATCAGCGCATGGAAAGACAGAATCGACTCCATATCGCTGGCGCCCTATGTGGCACGCGAACGCAACTATCGCAGCCTCGGCGAATACGACCTTTATCAAGCCCAACAGCCACAAGACATCTATCAGATACCCTTCAAAATCCAGGAAGTGGGCGACTCGGCCCAGTCGCTGTTCTTCGCCGAGGGGCGACTGAACGGCCATAAGGGCAGTTTCATCCTCGACACGGGAGCCGCCTACAATGTGATTACACCCGACCTGGCCGCCGCCTACGGACTGAAAGCCATCGGCGGAGGCACCTTGGTGAAAGGTATCAAGACGCTGGAAGGCCGGACGACCATTGCCGAGAGCCTGCAAATAGGCGACCTGCGACTGCGGAATGTGCCCTTCGTGGTGCTCGACATCCGGGATGGAGGTAAGATTCCGGAGCGGTCAACGGGCTTCCTGAAGCTGATTGTAGGGCAGCCCCTGCTCCGCCGGTTTGCCTCCTGCACCTTTGATTTCACCCGAAACACCCTCACGCTGCATGCCGGCGCTCCCACCGGGAACGACCACGCAGACTTCCGCGGAAACCTCTGCTTCACCCCGGGAAGCGTGCTGCAAGTGAATGCCAACGACGGCCGGCACCACTATCCCCTCATCTTAGACAGCGGATCGACCACCAGCTGGATGGGACCCGACTACTACAAGGACCACACGGCCGATGTGGCAAGAGAAGGAAAATGGACCATCAATGGTGGCGCGGGCTACGGCGGAGTGAGCTATACGAGCCAGTTCATTATGCCGCAGATAACCCTCACCGTCGGCAAAACCACCTTCAGCATGAAGCAGATGCCCGTCATCACGATGTCGACCCAGCAAAACAACATCGACACGGGCGGCGGCCGGCTGGGCAACGATTTCTTCCGCCGATGGCAGCAACTGACCATCGACTACACCCGGATGAACCTACAACTGAAATAAAGCATGCGCAAACTGCGTACCATAGAAATGAGGCGGCTCTCCGTAGACGAGTTCAAGGAAGCCCGCAAACTGCCCCTCGTCGTCGTGCTCGACGATGTGAGGAGCCTCTATAATGTCGGTTCCGTGTTCCGCTCGTGCGATGCCTTCCGTGTGGAGGCCGTCTATCTGTGCGGCATCACCGCCTGCCCGCCCAATGCGGAGATACACAAGACCGCCCTTGGAGGCGAAGACAGCGTGGAGTGGAAATATTTCGGACAGACGGAAAAGGCCGTGCGGGAGCTCCGGCGGAACGGCTATTTCGTCTACAGCATCGAGCAGGTGGAAGGCTCCACGAAACTGCAAGACCTTGATTTTGCCCGTGAGCCCCGGCATGAAGACCGCTATGCCGTGGTTTTCGGCAATGAGGTGAAGGGAGTGAAGCAGACCGTGGTAGACCTGAGCGACGGCTGCCTCGAGATTCCGCAGTTCGGCACCAAGCACTCGCTGAATGTGAGCGTCGCGGCGGGCATCGTCGTCTGGGAATTCGCCAGGAAACTGAAGCTGTAGGGGTAGCCGGCCGGTTGCATCGCCTCCAATCCTCGCAAGAAAGAGCGGAAGATAATGCACCCAGAGCAACTATCTTCGCCCCGAATGTTAAAAACACATCGAAAAACAGCCCCGTTTTCACCGCCAGACACCTCATTGGCGTGAAAATGACCTTAAAAACATGATCCCCGTAAATAACTGATATACAGCACATTACTCCTGAAAGTGTTTTTCTGCACACTTAGAAAAGGCTTTTGACAAAGTAAAAGGCCGCTATCAGCAAGACAAAAAGCCGTTAACAGCATCGTCGGAAGACGTTATCAGCATACCGAAAGACGGCCTTTTATCCCGCAGAAACATGGTTTTCGGGGTGTGAAAGCCGACTTTCGGCCTTGTTCCTGTCTCTTATACACATCTCCGAGCCCACGAGACTCGACGTCA
>CAUULA010000123.1:0-6631 GCA_963545855.1 uncultured Prevotella sp. | reverse complement strand
TAAGTGGCCTCCTTTTCTTTGAGCTCTGTGATATTATACTTCGACATATTAATACTGATGTTATAATGTTGTTTTTTTCGAATCTATATGTTTATCCCTAAACTGCTAACAAAGGTATGTATAGATTTTTGAAATATCAAATATTTTAACAAAGTTTTTAACTAAAGATGTAATCTTTGCCTTGAAAACACAAATAAACGGACAAAACGAGAGCCTTATTGTTGCGACTGATTCACCTTTATGACACGAATGCCCGTCTGTGAGGGGCGCCTTTTCATGTAAGCATAGAGTGTCATTGGCTCTTCAACGACCTTTTTGTGGATTTGTGAAGCATTGAGCAGATGCAGGCCATCAGCATGCCACACGGCTATTCCTATGTGAGATGTGTCCAGCCCCGGCTTGGATGTGAGGATTGCAATGATGTCTCCATCATGTATCGTATTACGAACTATTGCTGTATTTGAAATCTCTTCTTTAGGTATATACGGGAACTCCCTACCCTGCAGTTCCTGCTCCATGTTCTGAATGCTGGCGACCCACGATGGATTTTTGACTAACATGGGATAAAATGAGACATGGCCCGACATGAAGTTTATAGCTATTTTCTGAGTTTTCGTGAAAGGGGGATTGGGAGCTGAAACCTCCTCTACATATCCCATGCGTGCATTGTCTGCAATCCATTCCGTGAAATAATGCAGTCGGTTGATATAGGATACTTCCCCGTTGCGGTAACGAATGAGGCGCAGAAATGTAAGGAAGTCCGCAAAACGAGTCAGATGATTCTTGGCACATAATGCCAATGCGAGCGTGTTTTCCACGAATGTCGTACAGTCTAATTGCCGCAGATTTACCACAAGTCTTTCGCTCGGATTCCCCTCAAGGGTCTTTGCCACATAGGGCACGCCTATGAGTTGTCGCCCGAAATATAGCATCAGGTTGGTATCTTTCTTCAGGGCGTTGGCCTTCCGCAACATCGTTACAACCTTGATACTATCCTGTTTGGAGAATTGCACCTGTCCGAGAAGAGACGAGGAGAAAACGATCAGAAGCAGGCTTACGATGCTTCTCTTACGGTGTGTGTTGGTATAATGTTTCATAAATATAGCAAATTGCTCCGAGGGCTACTTTCTTTTTCCGAAATTGAATCCGACATAAATGTTGATATTGCCAAAGTATGTGTTCGTCGAGAACTGACTCTTGCGATAATTATAGGAATGGAAAATAGCATTCGTGCCTACATACCACTTACTGTTGTTCCATACTATGCCTGTGCGGAGGAGACCGTCAAGATTGAAGTTGGCAAAGCTGAAATCGCGAAACTTAAACCGGCTGCGTTCCATGTCGCCGGTGGAATGCTTGTAGGCCAGCGCGGCCGACAAGGAGATATCAAACAGGCAGTTGCGGGCAAACACCCAGTTGTAGGCATATCCGGCAGACAGAGAGACATCCGCATAGTGGATGCGCTCATGCACCAGGCTGTTATCCAGCACCTGGGCCGCAAGCGTTGAGCCGAGACGGTCTTCTATAATCTGGCCTAATTTCATCCAGTCTACTTTCAGACTATGCGTTGTATACCCGAATCCCGCAAGAAAAGAGCCGGCACTTCTGCGCTGAACAGTGCTCTGGCTATAGGCTGCCGGATAGGAGAATTTTCGGTGATTGAAGATATAGTAGACATTAAAGCCCTTGATACTCGCTTCTATGCCGTCGAAGCTGACATTCTTCAGCGGGCTCGTGTCAATACCTTCTCCAAGGTTTATCTCACGAATCTTATAGTCGCTTCCGGTCTTGCGATAGAACAGGTCTAATCCGATTTGCGAACTGTAGAAACTCATGCTGAAGTCTTGCTTGTTGCTGCCCCCGTTAAGATGGGTAAAATCAATGGCATATCCAAGGAAGATCCATCTCCATCCCACATACGGCCCCACCTTCATGCTCACATCCGGAGAAAAACGGATATGCTGCCCTTTGGAAGTAGACAGTGCGTAAGCCTCATAGGTGTTGGTGTTTTGCAGCATCATCTCAAAGTTGTATTTCTGAGGCTCTACATAATTAGTGTCCAGCTGGCTGAACTTCTTCACGAATTGGTAGAACGCATTGGCAAGCCCTCTTTTCCTCTGTTTGGGGGTGGAAACCACGGCTATATTTTCCCGCGGACAGGGAAGGGTGTCCCGGGTGGAGACGCAGCCCTCTGCCGCGGCCATGATGGCCGGAACGGCCAGGCCTATGATCAATGCCACTCGCCTCATGCTACATCTTGCCAAGAATGCGGTCCATCACCCAGTTAGTGGGGGTCGCACTCACGCTCGTACTGCGGCAGATATCACAGCCCTGCAGGTCTTCTATCACATTTTTGATAATAGGAAGCTGCACATAGTCGGGATTCCTGACCACGATATTTGTAATGCCGTCACTGGTAACAAGCCTGATAGGGTCATAGTTGTACACCGAGAAAGAGAGCGTGCCGCGGTCGCCAATGATTTCAATGCAGTCTTCTCTTGCGCTTTTATGTCCCACAAAGCACCACGAACCGGAGCCGACAAGCCCGTTTTCGAAACGGAAACAAGCACTGATAGTGTCTTCTGCCTGATAGAGGTGGGCCCGGTTGGCCGTATATCCGTGAGCCTTGACGATGACGCCGAAGATGTCCTGAAGCAGATCTATCTGGTGCGGGGCAAGATCATAGAAATATCCACCTCCTGAAATATCAGGTTGCAGCCGCCATGGAAGGTCGTTGGAATTGTAGTCGAGCTCGCGCGGAGGAGCCGAGAAACGAATCTGCACATTGATGATACTTCCCAGAACCCCATTGTTTACGATGCTTTTCACCCTCCTGAAGTAAGGCAGATAGCGCCGATAATAGGCCACGAAGCAGGGCACGCCGGTTTGTTCGCTGATACGATTGATACGCACGCAGTCTTCATAATTTGCCGCGAGGGGCTTCTCTATATAGACGGGCTTGCCCGAGCGCATGGCCATAATGGCAAAGGTGGCATGGCTCGATGGCGGCGTTGCGATATAGATGGCGTTGATTTCCGGGTCGTCGATGAGTTCCTGTGCATCCGTATACCATTTCTTGATATGGTGTCGTGCGGCATAGGATGCGGCATTGTTGGGATTCCTGCTCATCACGGCCGTTACATGCGAACCGTCGACAAGACTGAAGGCTGGTCCCGACTTCTTCTCAGTAACTTCGCCGCACCCGATGAATCCCCAATTAATTTCCTTCATATCAACAGATTTTGTCTGCCTTGGTCGCCCATTCCCTAAAGAACAGCCGCCAAAGCTTGAGTTCTCTTTTGAATGCAAAGATACAAAAAACTCAGGATAATGCGTGAAAAACAGGCAGTTTTTGAGGAAAATTAGAAAGAAAGCAGCGTGCCTTGCTTCCATGGGCTTTTCATGCAGTGAGCCGCTTGCCGGGAAGGCTTCCCAATGCCTTTCCGGATGCGTTCGCCCGTTGTGGCCCGACCAAAAAGTCTTTCCGGCGGCGAGGAATGCGGTCATGGGCGGACACGAATGTGCCGGATATCACTCCCATTGCTATCTTCCCGCGGGGTTACAAACCGTGTGTAACGATATTACAAACAGCGTGTAATGGCATTACAAGCGGCTTGTAACAACATAAGACATAACCTTGCGGGAGGCTATATCTTGTGGGAATAGGTGTCGGTGATGAGATGAAGATGTCATACTTTCCCCTCTGTCAGAGAGATACGGGCAGTGTTCAGTATAAGTCAGGTTACTTCCCTCTCGGCCGGGAATCACCACAGGAGGTCTTGCCCGCCATTTTCCGGGTTATCGGCCGGGAAGGTATGGGCTGCCGTATGTAGCAAATGCTGCTTAATAATGACTGCTATATATGCGCATTTATCCTTTCCTCTTTCTGCCGACAATTATTCCAAGCCGTATTAAAACTCTGGTTCTCCTGCGGTTATTAGCGCTTTTTTTCTTATCTTTGCATGCAAAACGGAGAAGTATGGAAATAAAGAAGTCGGAATTCGTGATTTCTGCACCGAGAGTAAGCATGTGCCCGAAGGATACTAAACCCGAGTATGCGTTCATCGGGAGAAGCAATGTGGGAAAGTCAAGCCTTATCAATATGCTATGCAATCATAAAGGCTTGGCGAAGACCAGTTCCACGCCGGGCAAGACGCTGCTGATCAATCACTTTATCATCAATAATGAGTGGTATCTTGTAGACCTGCCAGGCTATGGCTACGCCAAGCGTTCCAAGAGCGTGCAGGAGAAGCTGGACCGGATGATTCGCGGCTATATCCTGCAAAGGGAGCAGCTCGTCAATGTTTTTGTGCTGGTGGATATCCGGCACGAAGCCATGAAGGTGGATCGTGAATTCATAGACTGGCTCGGGATGAGCGGTATTCCCTTCACCATCATCTTTACCAAGGCCGACAAGGTGGCAGTAACTAAAGTCGGCCAATATGCAGAAAAATGGATGGAGACCTTAAAGGAAACTTGGGAGACTCTGCCCCCCTACTTCATCTCGAGCAGCGAGAAAAAGACGGGGCGCAAGGAGGTTTTGGACTATATAGAAGATATCAACAAGACGCTTTAAACCTATAAGCCCATGGCCATGACGCCCTTTCTGGATGTACAGAACTTAAGTAAGAGCTTCGGCGCACAAGTGCTGTTCCGCAACCTGAACTTCTCTATTGCCGAAGGACAGAAGGTGGGACTCATTGCGAGAAATGGCACGGGAAAATCTACGCTGCTCTCAATTCTTGTCGGAAAGGAAGGCCGGGATTCCGGCGACATCATCTATCGCAAAGGCGTTCGCATGGGTTATCTGGAGCAATCGCCTGTGTTTCAGCCCGAAGACTCTGTTCTTGACGCCTGTTTCAACCATCAAGGGAACCAGGAGAAGGTGCTCAAGGCAAAACAAATCCTCACCCAGCTGCATATAGACGACCTCAACCAGCCCATGGGGCAGCTCAGCGGCGGACAGCAGAAGCGCGTGGCTCTTGCCAATGTTCTCCTCACCGAGCCGGACATGTTGATTCTCGACGAGCCCACCAACCATCTTGATCTCATGATGATAGAATGGCTTGAAGGTTTCCTGAAACGAGGAAGCAAAACTCTCTTGATGGTAACTCATGATCGATTCTTTCTTGACCGGGTGTGCAATTTGATACTCGAACTTGACAATGAGACCATCTATACCTATCGGGGAAACTACAGCTACTACCTGAAGAGGCATCAGGAGCGCATTGATAATCAGAGAGCAGAGATCGCACGAGCCAACAACCTGTATCGAAAGGAACTGGAATGGATGCGGCGAATGCCACAGGCACGGGGGCATAAGGCGAAATATCGCGAAGACGCATTCTATGAGTTGGAGGCTAAGGCCAAGCAGTCTATAGAAGAGCGACAGATTCGCCTGAAAGCCTCAAATGTATATATCGGCTCCAAGATATTCGAAGCGCAGTATGTAAGCAAGAGTTTTGACGGCAAGACGATACTGAAGGATTTTTATTATAACTTTTCGCGATTCGAGAAAATGGGAATCGTGGGGAACAACGGAACGGGTAAGACAACATTCGTCCGTATGCTCTTAGGGCAGACGCAGCCAGATAGTGGGAAGTTTGACATCGGCGAAACCGTGAAGTTCGGCTATTTCTCGCAGGAAGGACTGAAGTTTCGTGATGACCAGCAGGTGATAGATGTTATTACGGAAATAGCCGATTACATAGATTTAGGTAGTGGGCGGCACATGACGGCATCACAGTTCCTGCAATATTTCCTGTTTACTCCGGAGCAGCAACATAATTATGTCTACAAGCTAAGCGGCGGGGAGCGGCGCAAGCTCTATCTCTGTACCGTGCTGATGAAGAATCCTAACTTCCTGGTGCTTGATGAGCCGACTAACGATCTTGACATTCAGACCCTTCAGGTGCTGGAAGAATATCTCCAGGATTTCCCCGGCTGCGTTATCGTAGTAAGCCACGATCGCTACTTCATGGATAAGGTGGTGGATCATCTTCTCGTTTTCAAAGGCGATGGAGTCGTTAAGGATTTTCCGGGAAACTACACCCAGTATCGCGAATGGCAAACCCTCCAGCCCAAAGAAGGCGCAGGAGGCTTTAAAACTGTAGCTCCAAAGAAAGACTATCACCATGAGACTCGGAGAAAGATGAGTTTCAAGGAGAAGCGGGAATTCGAGCAACTGGAGAAAGAAATCGATGCTCTCGAAGCCGAACAGAGGCTGTTGGAAGAGGAACTATGCAGTGGACTGCTTAGTGTTGAGAAACTTACAGAGAAAAGCAAACGCCTACCCTTGCTCAAGAAAGAACTTGATGAAAAGGGTATGCGTTGGCTGGAATTAAGCGAGATAGGAGCCTAAGGCAGGCTAAACAGCCTTAAACCCCTTGGCACTGATCGTCTTGATGACATCCTTGATTCCCATTTCCTTATCCGTAGGCACATGGTGAGCCAGTTCGTGAGCCACTCCTTCTGCCTCTTCCCGGTTAACCTTGTAGTCAAGGTTCTTATACTTTAACATGGCGACACCCCATCCAATGAGTGCTATAACCACCAATGTGATAAAACCAATTAATGCTGTCATGCTGTTTATAGATATTAATTTTTACTTTGTTGCAAAGTTAATAAATCA
>CAUULA010000122.1:0-6650 GCA_963545855.1 uncultured Prevotella sp. | reverse complement strand
CTGTAGAGGTAGTCGTTGCTCTGTTTGTCGACCGGTTTCATCGCTTCCGGGACTGCCTGCCCTGACTCCATGGCTTTCTCCGCCAGCGCCACACGGTCGTTATGGCGCTTGATCAGATAGCGTAACACCAGCAGGATTACGATAAACGGTAGCAACAGAAACAGGAATACTACCACGACTATGAGAATGGCAAGCGCGATGCCGCCCCCCGTGGTCAGCACTCTCTTCAATCCGGGGATGCCGAAGTCGTCGCCATCAATGTCTATATCCATGCCGTAATGCCGGCTCCGGCTTTCTTCAATGATAGAGTCCTGAGTCTCGTCAACGGGGACTGAGGTCGTATCAGAGAACGCCTCGACGCCCCCATCCTGCCTCACCGTGTCCTTATTCACCACCGTAACCGGCGCATGATGCCGGTGCTTAGGAGCCGCGTCCATCTGTGTTGCACTGAGAGTAAGCATCAGTGCGAGTGCTATCAAGGTCTGTTTCATATTCTTCGCTTTTTGTTTTTTTCTGTCCTTTAGACGCATCTGTGGCAGATTTAGTTGCAAAGTAACTATTTTTTTTTTACTTTTGCAAGGAAAATAGTTATATGACAATGAATCTGCCAGAAGAATTCACGGCCTACACACGCAATCTGATGGGCGACGAGCGGTATCAGCGACTCATCGAGGGGCTCGCCGACGAGCCCCCGGCAAGCCTCCGCCTGAATCCCTTCAAGGCAGATCCCGACACGGTAGAAGTTACTATGGCCGACACGCCCGTGCCCTGGTGCGAAGGCGGATTCTACCTCAAGCAACGCCCCAACTTCACTTTCGACCCTCTCTTCCATGCAGGCCTCTACTATGTCCAGGAGGCCTCCTCCATGTTTCTGCATCATGTGCTGCGCCAAACCGTGGCCCGGCCCGTGGTGATGCTCGACCTCTGCGCCGCCCCGGGAGGCAAGTCCACCGTGGCCCGGGCCGCCCTTCCCGAAGGCAGCAGCCTGTTTTCCAATGAGCCGATACGGCAGCGAGCCCAGATTCTGAATGAGAACATCCTGAAGTTCGGCCATCCGGATGTCGTCGTTACCAACAACTATGCCCGCGACTACCGACGGTCAGGACTGCTTTTCGACATTATCCTGGCCGATGTGCCCTGCTCCGGAGAGGGCATGTTTCGCAAAGACGAGGGCGCAATAGCGGAGTGGAGCATGCGGAATGTTGACAGATGCCGACGCCTGCAACGGGAAATCGTGGCGGACATCTGGCCCCGGCTGAAGCCCGGAGGCATACTCATCTACTCCACCTGCACCTTCAACGCCCACGAGAATGAGGAAAACGCCGCATGGATAGCCACAGAGCTCGGGGCGGATTTCATCGAAATAGACACCCGGCCGGAATGGAACATCACGGGACCGCTTGTCGGCAACAATCCCGTCTGCCGTTTCCTGCCGGGCCACTCACGGGGAGAGGGACTCTTTCTCGCCGTCCTGAGAAAAGCCGGAGACTGCCCCCGGGAAGGCGGCAAGAACAAGCACGACCTCAAGGCGCTGAACATCCTGAGCCATGGCATCAAGCCCGATGAGACAAAAGGCAATATCCAGATTCCCGACATATCAAAGGCGCTCTCCATCAGAACTGACAAAGAGGCCTATCCCCATGTGGAAGTGTCGTGGGAAGAAGCCATAGGCTATCTGCGGCACGAGGCCGTCGCCCTGCCTGCCGGCACGCCCCGGGGAATAGTGTTGCTGACTTACCAGGGACAGCCGATAGGATTCGAGAAGAACATCGGAAACCGGGCCAACAACCTCTACCCGCAGGAATGGCGCATCAAGAGCACCCATATACCGGAAAAACCCGAAATACTCATCATGAAACAGAAACCCAACAGACAATGAAACAATACCTGAACCTCCTAAACCGCATCCTCACGGAGGGTGCCGTAAAGACCGACCGCACCGGCACCGGCACCCAGAGCATCTTCGGACACCAGATGAGATTCAACCTCGAAGACGGATTCCCGCTGCTCACTACCAAGAAACTGCACCTGAAATCCATCATATACGAGCTGCTATGGTTCCTCCAGGGCGACACCAACATCAGGTTCCTGAAAGAGCACGGCGTATCGATCTGGGACGAGTGGGCCGATGAGAACGGCGACTTAGGCCCTGTCTACGGCAAGCAATGGAGGGCATGGGAGGGAGCCGACGGTAGTGTTACCGACCAGATCAGCCAGTGCGCAGACCTCATCAGGCATCATCCCGAGAGCCGGCGCATCATCGTAAACGCATGGAATGTGGCCGACCTGCCCCAAATGGCCTTGTCGCCCTGCCACTGCCTGTTCCAGTTCTATGTAGCCGAAGGCAAGCTCAGCCTGCAACTTTACCAGCGCTCGGCCGACACTTTCCTCGGCGTGCCCTTCAACATTGCCAGCTATGCGCTGCTGCTGATGATGATGGCGCAGGTAACGGGGCTCAAGCCCGGCGAGTTTATCCATACCACCGGCGACACCCATCTCTATCTGAACCATCTGGAGCAGGCCAGGCTCCAGCTCACCCGAGAGCCCCGGCAGCTGCCCAAAATGCGGATAAACCCCGATGTAAAAAGCATATTCGACTTCAAATACGAGGATTTCGAACTTACCGACTATCATCCATGGCCACACATCGCAGCCAAGGTGTCGGTGTAAAAACAATACCCATGAGGATCAACATTATCGCCGCCGTAGCACGGAACCACGCCATCGGCTATCAGAACAAACTGCTCTACTGGCTGCCCAACGACCTGAAACGCTTCAAGAGCCTTACCTCCGGACACACCATTATCATGGGGCGGAAGACCTTTGAGAGCCTCCCCAAGGGCGCCCTGCCTAACCGCCGCAATGTGGTCTTGAGCCGAAACGGGCAAGAGTTTGCGGGCTGCGACCGCTACAGATCGCTCGACGAGGCGCTGCGCCATTGCCGACCCGACGAGGATATATATATAATAGGTGGGGCAAGCGTCTACAGACAAGCGCTCGACAAGGCCGACCGGCTCTGCCTGACAGAGGTGGATGACACCCCGGAAAACGCCGATGCCTTCTTCCCGGAGTATGAAGGATGGAAAGAAGTGGCGCGCGAGGAGCATCCCGCCGACGACCGCCATGCCCACGCCTACGCCTTCGTGGATTATGTGAAAGCATAGAGCCGGCTGACTATCTCGGCGAGATTGTGCGACGAAATCGGCGAAATCGTGGGACAAAATCGGCGATTTCGTCAACCTCCTGCCGGTTTATAGCCCTGCGGGAGGCTGACAACGGACAAGCAAGGATTGGATACGAACTCCCAAAAGCATGATGCCCTTGGGAGATATTTATTCATTTCAAGGATTAAGACACTATTCTTCCGTGTATTCTTCCTCTTCCCGTTCCGCCTCGGGAATCGGCAGCTGACGGTCGATAACGGCGTTGAAGGAGACGATGGTCTCACTGCGCGAAAGGCCCAGAGGCTGCAGGCGGTCGTGGATAATGTTCAATAGGTGGTGGTTGTTGCGGGCATAGATCTTGATAAACATATCGAAGCCGCCCGTCGTGTAGTGGCATTCCGTAACCTCTGGAATGTCGCGGAGCTTCTCGACTACATCGTCGAACGACTCCGGATCCTTAAGATAAAGGCCTATGTATGCGCAGGTCTCGTAACCTATCGCTTCCGGATTGATGATGAACTGGGAACCTTTCAATACGCCCATCGCCCTCAGCTTGGCAATACGCTGATGGATTGCCGCACCGCTTACATCGCATGCGCGGGCTACTTCAAGGAACGGAACACGGGCGTCTTCTGCCACCATTTCAAGTATTTTTCTGTCTAAAGAATCTAATTTATGACTTGCCATATGTTTACTATTTTACATGCAAAGGTAATGCTTATAATTTACAATTGCAACTTTTCATAGTTTTTTCTTACAAAATTACTGCTCTCTTTGAGAAAACAAGCCGCAATTCAGGAAAGACAAGGGCCTTAACGGCCAACTTTCTCCTGATCGGCAGAGTAGCTGATCTTCAAGGCTCCCGCGCGGCGAAGGGCCTGCTTCACATCCGTGATGATGCTCATCTTCGTGGCCCGGTCGGCTTTCAGCGAAACCGTCATCAGCCCTCTTTCCTCGGGCGAGAGGCGGGATACCACGAATTTCATATATCGCTCTATCTCATCCACCCGCACATATCTGTCGTTCATTTGGATGACCGTGCCGGCGGCGGCTCCCTGTGGAGTGCCTATATAGATGTGCGTAACCACCGATTTCTTGATCAGGCGGGTGAGTTCCGTACCCTGGGGCTGGCGGAACCGCACCCTCACGGTCTCGGTGCGCATGTGGGTTACAATCATAAAGAAGAACAGCACCGTGAAGATCAGGTCGGGCAAGGAGGCCGTATTCAACGAGGGCACTTGGCGGTCGATGCGTCGGAACATGCTCATTGGCTTCCTCCTTCCCGCGTGCCGTTATAGGCTTCTGCCACACGCTGCGGCCAGTCGGCCTTGATGATGTCGCGCTCTGCCGGACTCAGCTCGGCATAGGGGCGGCCGTATTTCTTCCGCGAGGCCTTGTCCCTGACCCTCCGATAGGCTTTGAGAAGGGAGTTCTGCAGCTGGAAATAGGCATCATAGGAAGCCTCGGGCGAGGTGTCTATGGAAATGAGATGCCGCTTTCCCAACCGGCTGACGAAGTCTTCCACCCGGCGGGTGGCTTCCGCTGCCGAGACGGGCTTCCCGTCCAATAAGAGCGAATCGGCATCGGTGATACGGAGACTGAGCAGTGTGCCCTTCTCCACATCTGTCTCCACCTGCTCCTCTTGGTTGTCGGCAGGCGGTAACTGGCGTACGATTCCCTTCTCCACATCCATCGATGTGGTAACAAGGAAGAATATCAGCAACATGAACGAGATGTCGGCCGTAGAGGTGGTATTCAACCCGGGAACTTCATGCCTGCGCCTGCGGAAATTCATCTGCGCTCCTTTCTGTAATATCGCGTGGCGCCATACAGCACGGAAATGACGGCAACCACGATGAGGGCCAATGAGGTGTTGATGAACATATCGGCCGTTTTCAGCCACAAAGCGTCTGTGAAATTATTTCCGTTAATTGATAATTCCCTTGTCGAACCTGACAGGAAAGTCGAGGCAAGCAGGACGATCGTAACGCCGATGATGGCTATGGATATCTTGCGCACGGGTATTCCGTTGCTGACAGCCTCGCCCTTGCCGGTCTTGCGAACGGTCTTCGCTATGGCCACGGCCGCTACACCGACGGCGGTCAGCAGTAAGGCCGCCATCAGGAAAATAACCCCGTCGGTAAAAATCGGGGCATTGAACGAGGGTTCGGGCAAGTAGGGCATATAGAATCCCACAAGATAGAACAAGGCAAAGACCACTGCCACGAGCCCTATCAGGACATAGAGCACGCGGGAGGATATCTTTTCCGTCGGACAACCGTGCAGTTTAGCCATTCTCATTTGCCGAGTTTTTTCTGCTGGATAACATCCAGCAATGATATGGCCGACTCCTCCATCTGTGCCGTGAGATGGTCGATCTTTGAGAGGATATAGTTGTAAAACACCTGTAAAATGAGAGCTACGATGATACCGAAAATCGTTGTTATCAGCGCTACTTTCATTCCCGAGGCCACGATGGTGGGGCTAATATCCCCTGCCGTCTGAATCTGGTCGAAGGCCATCACCATGCCTATGACGGTTCCGAGAAAGCCAAGGGACGGCGCAACGGCGATGAAAAGGGTAATCCACGAGCATCCTTTCTCCAGGTTGGCAGACTGGACAGAGCCATAGGAGACTATGCTGCGCTCGATGGTCTCTATCGACTCGTCAATCCGGAGCAGCCCCTGATAACAAATGCTCGCCACCGGACCTCTCGTTTCCCGACACTGGCTCTTCGCCCCCTCAATGTCATCGGCGACAATCTTGTCCTCCAAATCAGCCACAAACTTCTTGGCATTGATTTCCGAAAGGCTGAGATAAATGATGCGCTCGATACAGAAAGCCAGGCCCAGAACCAAGGCCAAGGCCACCAGCGACATGAAGCCGGCATTGCCCTCAATAAACTTTTTTTTCAAGGCTTGATGAAAGCCTGCCGTTCCGGCACCAATCATAGCCGTGTCAACATCCTCCGCGGCAACAGCTTCCAGTTGTTGCGAAAGTGTGGAATCAATCCCCATTGCCTGAACAACCCTGTCTGCGCCGGCCGCGGAATCTCCCTGTGCCTGTACCCGAAAAGCAAACAAAAGCACGGCGGCAATGAGGACTGGCTTGAAAGACAGCATATTTATTAGTTTCTTCATATCCTATTATTATATTCTTTCCCTGGCAGAGGCTTCCCTGTAAGACATTCCACCTCGCCCGAGAGTGCAAAAATAAACTATTTCAATTGAAACTCCAAGCAGATTTGTATAATATTTCTAAAAAACGAATCGGCGGCAGATGCGCCGCTCAGGAAGTAGCGGGCTTCTCGTAGACTGCCGCCTATAAATTAGACAATTTATAAATTGCGAAAATATTCTCACTATTTCAAGGTATTCTGGAAATTATATCGTAAATTTGCATCGTCAATAGTAGGTATCATTATCCGAAAGACAAAGGAGCATTTAGAATCTGTCTCTTATACACATCTGACGCTGCCGACGACTA
>CAUULA010000121.1:0-6962 GCA_963545855.1 uncultured Prevotella sp. | reverse complement strand
ATTTTAATGATAGATACATCGTCATCTGGTGGGTCAATCAACTTTTCCGTTTTCTTCCCCAATTTTATATCCATCAACCTATAGGGTTTCTGGTACACGCTCCAATTTTAACCCTTACCCCAATAAGTCTTATGGTGGATGTAAAATGTCCGGGTTTATTCCTCAATGATTTCTTTGGCATGCCCCCATCCTTCAGCTTGCCGATAAGCATCACCGCTGCCGCTCGATACATAAACGATCGTCGTATTGTTGACGCCATAGGGACGGATAGCTGGCGGAACAGGCCATTTCACATGAATTTCTTCTGCCCTGACACATGAATTAAAGATATGAAGGATGTTTCTATATCTCAGAGGAATCTCTTTTTTATCCAGCGGTAGATGGTGTCCATGGCTTCCTCTGATACACCAGCCTTGATGGAGTGGTATTCTGCTTGCGTGCCTTTCTGACATGGAAGGAAGAGATGGTTCATGTTTTTTATGACCACCGTACTGACATCCTTGTTGTGTGCGAGGAATTTCTTCACATTGCCCAGATTTTCCTTGTAATTCACCATGACATCCTTATCCCCGTTTATGGCTAAGAAAGGCACCTCTACCCGGCTTAGATAATCTTGTGGATTATACCGGATGAAGAACCGGTACCATGGAGTGTTGGCCTGAAGGGCATACATGTAGACGGACCAGCGGAAATGATTGGATTCAATGCCGAGCGTCTTGAAATACGTGGAATCCCTCTTCTGCCATTTGTAATATTCCTCATAAAGGTGGCTGGACAGGGTCGTGCTGTCAGCATCGGCATATTTATAAGCAGTATGAAATGCGATGTTATTGATCTCATCATAGCGCCTCATGTCATATTCCGGTAGCTCTTCGGTGGTATGTACGATATCCTTGTTCTGCTGAATCACGGACTCCAATCCCGGGGACATGAGCCCTGCTGCCGATATGAGGAATCTTATGTCCTTGCATTTGCTTGCGGCTATCGACATGCTGGCTCCGCCTTCACTGTGTCCGAGAACTCCTATTCTGCTATGCCTTATGTCCTTGCGTGTCCTCAGATAGTTGACGGCGGCAATGATGTCATTGGCAAAGCCGGCCGTGGTGGCATCGCTGTATACGCCGTTTGATTTTCCGACTCCGCGATCATCTATTCTCAAGACGGCAATTCCCCGATTGCTCAGATATTCTGCCATCTGTTTATAGATGGGTTTCCCTGCCATCATTCCGTCGCGATCCTGAGGGTAAGAGCCGGATGCGATGATTACGACTACACTCTTCTTCTGATTCTTGGGAAGGGTAAGTGTGGCTCCGTAGTGCAGCGTATCGTTGCCATGAAAGACGACGCTATCTGAAGTAAAGTTTGCCTCTTGCGCCCTCAGGCCTGATGCTAAGAGGTTTGCTGCAAGAAGCAGTAAGCCTGGTAAAATGATTTTCATAATGATAATCTCCGTACAGGATCCTCTCTATGGAAGATATTTCTTTTCTTATTTTTCTGCTTCCAGATAGTCTATGACATAGCTGGTCTCATCACAGAGAGCCGATGGGCTGCCGAAATAGCCGGTAGACATCCATCTCACATTTCCCTCCCTATCGAAAATGAGCTTCCAGGGAATGCCTGACGACTGGAATGTCTTTCCCCATGTGGAATAGGCAAGGTCGCGCAGGCCGCTCTCCTTGTTGGGCTCGTCGAGCACCACCTGGAAATTGTATTCCTTCTGTCTGATGAAGTCCTTGATTTTCCCAACGAAGTTCTTGTCCTGTTCCATAGTCGATAGGAAGAGGAATTTCACATTCTTGTCGTCCTTGTATTTGTTTACGGCCATCTGCATGCCGGGCATGGCAGCCTTGCAAGGACCGCACCATGTGGCCCAGAGATCGATGACGACAATTTTCCCTTTCAGGTCCTTGGCCATGTCGATGCGCCCGCCTTCCAGCTTGTCGAAGGCAAAAGGCTTGGCTGGGGTCTTTATGAGTTTCTTCAGCACTTGGGCCTTCTGGGCTTCCATCTGGCTTGCCGACTTCAGGTTTTGCAGGTAGGCTTCATAACCCTGCTCGCCGTTGTGGTTTTTCACATAGTCGTTTTTCAGAAAGGCCAGCATCTCTGGTGAGGCCGTGTTCTTGTTTATCGCAGCCTTGATATTGGTGAGAATTTCATTGCTGCTGCGACCGCATTTGTTGAGCATGGTCATGTAGAAGTGGTTGAATTCGGCATTTGCTACACCATAATACAGGCTGAGCGTGTCGCAGAGTGCGAGCGATTCTTGCGGCTTATTTATATCGTTCAGGATTTTTGCATAGTCGAGCCAGTGCATCAGGTAATCCGAATACTTTTTCTCTTTCCATTCATTGGGCGACCATACTTTGTCGGCCTTTGCCCGACCTCGTCCCATGATTTCGTCTCTTATCTTCCGGGCTATCGGATAGATGAAGTCGGGCTTTACATCTCCGCGCTCGTAGGGAATCATCACGCAATGCCAGAAATAGGTGGCAAGATATGAATAGGGTGTGTGTGGGAGATATTCCAGAAGGGTGGAGTAGTCGTTGCGTTTCATGATGCCGTCGTATGTAAGGGCACGGAAGTTTCCCGTATACCAATGGTTGAACATGTCCCACTGTACATAGCTGTCGCGAAACTTCTCGTCAGGGTATTTTTTCAGGAACTTGGCAAAGGCCTTGTTTGACTCGGTCAGGTCATTAGGGTCTTTTTGGTGGAGAGTAGACTCCCATATCTGCTTCAACGCCTCTTCACGGTCGAACTCGCCTCCCTTGAAGCGGTCTCTGATCATCAGTTTGAGAGTATCCATGAGGGAGGAGTCGCCAAGAAGGGTCTCGGCTACATCATAAGCCTTCAGGAGTTGCTCTTCCGTGAACTTGAAGTTGAGTCCTTTGATGGTTTCAAACTGTAGTTCCTTGCGGATATTCTCTCGAATGAGATCCTTGCTTACGGGTATGGAGTCGCGCATCAGGGCTTTGGCTGCAAACCAGTTCACATTCGGGGTCTCTTCGGGATGATATCGTAGCTCATTGTTGATCCACATCTTAATTACCTGATTATTGATTTTCTTCCATCCCAGATTGCTGATGGAAGGAATACCGGCCAGGTCCTGAGTGGTTTCTCCGCGCAGGAAGCCCCATCCGATGTTGGCTCCCGGCATGTTGTAGCCGTTCTTGTCAAGGATGTAATAACCATACATGAACTGGTCGCCGCCTACATCTACGGTATCAGTCGTATAGAACTTCCATGCCAGCAGCGCGGCATCCTCGGGCAATTGGATGGTAGTGGTGAGCTTGCCATCCTTCTCTCTGAGGTTCATGTCATAGGCTTCCCAGGAATAGTGTTTCCAGAAATAATAGACTCCCTTGATGCCTGTCTGCCCTTTAAGCAAAGTGAGGGAGGGGTCGTAGGTAATGGTGGCAGTACCCTCTGTTTTCAACTGTTGTGGTATGACCACACACGGGTTTTGTGCCTTGATACTCGGAGAAGAGAATAGGAGGCATAGCGCAAAGCAGAAAAATAATCTTTTCATTATAATCGTGTCTATATTTTCATTCCTGTTTGGGATTCTCTGCAAAGTTACTACTTCTTTTTGAATGAAATATGATAAAATAAATCTTTTTTCGATTATTTTCTGACTGTCAACTATGTTTTATGGTTAAGAAACTTTTAAATAGCCACTTTGGAAACAGCCTGTTACATGGGAAAAAGTAAAAGGCCGTCTTTTGCCTTCCTTTTAACGGTCTTTTGCATGGCAAGATAATCTCTAAAATACAACTATCTGAAAACAAGAGAGTTACATTGCTGTAATAACTAAACAGATAACGATTTGGAAACGAGCGAACTACTTCAAGTCGCAGTATTCTACCTAACAAAGAACGCTTGTTATTCTGTCTGCAAAGATAATACTTTGTTACCGAATAACAAGCGTTTTTGATGATATATTCTTCTTGCTGCGCTTTTATATATTGAACGGGACTTACAGCCCTCTTCCTCGTTTTTTCTTTTTCTTGGCTTGGTTCCTGAGTTTGTGCTGCCACGCTATCTCGGCATAATCATCACCATGCACCTGCGGAGTGAATACATTTACAAATCCTGAAAACACTTCGCCTGCTGCGTCTATGGCGTTTTGTACAGCCGAACCGATAGACTGTGTTGTTTGTGGTGTACTCTCACCTCGTGAGATAAAAGAACGGCTCTTGGGTACAAGTTGGTAGCCTGTATCAGGTTGTTCTTTCTTTTCTATTGGCTCTTGTGTTGTTTGATGTAATCGCTTGAATTCTGAGTTGTTATCCTGTTCAAAGTTCTTCTGCAAGGAACGGTAGCCGAACTCCCTGCCTATCTCGGAAGCCTTGAAGGATTGTCCTGCGTATGAGAATTTCAAGCCATAGACCTTGCCCTGTTTATTTTTCATGCGCTCTATGGCGATGTCGTTCTTATTTAGGTCGTAAAGAAACATTGAATGCCCTGTGATGCCTGTTCCTTTATACTTTTCAAGCAAGGCGTAGCAAATCTTTTGTACCTGCTGCTTCGTTTGCTCTCTCGTAGGATTGGATTTTGCTTTCTGATACATCCTTTCAGCCTTTACCTCCTTTGCGATGGTCAAGCCTTTCGAGCGGCTTATTTCCTCCGCCACTCTTGCTGCCCTGTTGCTTACAAAAGTGGTGTCATAGACCTCTTTGTAAAGGCTGATGCGGTTGGCAATGATATGGATATGCCTGTTATCGGTGTCCTTGTGCGTTACCGCCACCCATTGATGATTTTCAAGCCCCATCTGTCTGGCAAAGTTCGATGCAAGGTTACGGACTGATTCAAGGCTCAGCCTTTTCTCATCTCTCGGTGCAATGCCGATTTCAATACGGAGGAACTTGTTTCTGCACCTTGTGTTGTAATCGCTGACCATCCTCATTTCCCCGTAAATATCTTTCGGGGTTGTTCCGTAGAGATTGTTGGAAACAAGATGGTGCCCGAGTTTTCCCTCTCTGAATATATAGTCCAAAGCGGTGCTTCCGTGGGCTATTGCCTTACATTTTCCTATCATTTCTCGTCATGTTTAAGACCTTATATATTTCATCGTCCACACGAAAATGAGGGTCGTAGAATCGCTTAAATGCCTCTTTGGCACATAAGGAAAGGTTCTGTGTGATATGTACCCACCTCTCGTCTTTCACTTTGATAAGGTTGGAAATCTGCCCATAGAACCTGCCCGTATGCTGGAGAATGGCAATGGCTTCTCTCTCATTGTCCGTCATCTTAGGAACGGCAAATACCTTACCATTCAGGAGTATCTCACGACAGTAGTCTGAGAACTTCCGCCCTGTACTTTCCGCCTTTGACTTGATACGCTGCTTTTCCTCTAAGGTACACCTTACCTTGATGAACTCTGTCTTGTTCATCTTCTGCTTTTCCTTATTCTGTTGCTGCCACTTGGCTGGCTTTCTATTATATCTGTCCATATAGTTTCTTTGAAAACTAATCATTGTAGATGATTTGTTGTTGCTTAATTTGAGAACACTGACAGATGAGAACGGAGTGATTATGGTCTAACCTCCCCGACAGTCTGACGAGGGGAACAAGCGCAGTTTGTGGGTACAAACTGACGTCTTGCAATGCTACCTAACAGACTGTTTACGCATAAAGCGTTTTGCCGTCCAAAAATGAATGCTATGCATTCAGAAGATTAACTGTGTTCGTGGCATTCCCACCGTTCTATGTGTTCAGTAAAAATCTGTTGTTTACAGCTTCCTCCATTTCTCTATATCTTCACCGTACTCCTCCAAATGGATACGCACAAGGTTTTCGATGAAGCTCGAAACTTTGGCTCCTTTATCACCTAACCTGCGGACAATAAAGTCGGCACGTTCCTGTGTCTCCCTGCTCAGGTAAACCGCCTTTCTCTCACTTAGCTTTGTCGGAACGAGGAACGCCTGCTTGTATGCGTCGAGTGTCTCTTTTCTCATCTTGGCACTGATGCGTCGTTGAATAGTTGCATGCTCTGCATGCAGTACAGGCTCGGATGGCGTGGCATGCTCTATGACATATTCTGCTTCTTGTTGTTTTTGCTCTTGAATATATTCCATTCCCTTTGCCCGAAATTCAGCTACGGTTTGTTCACTTGAACTTTCAGCTTGGCTCATACTGAAAGATCTCCTGATGGTATTTTCCATTTCCTCTTTGCTGACTGTTTTCTTTTCCATACCTCTATCTTATTTTAAGTTTGACTTGTTTTATTTTGTTACTTGTATTTGGAGTTTTCTCTAACTTTTTCTGTTGCTCACGGACACGGCTGACGTGATACTCGTTGAGGTCTTTGAAGTCTCTATAATACACTGCTATATCTTCTACCTTAAAACCTGCGTTTACAAATTCCCGTACTGCTCTCTGCCCTGCATAGTCATTATCAAGAAAAGCACGAACAGAGGTTATATTCCTCTCGTTCAGGTAGTGAATACTTCTGGCCACATTGCTCACGGAGTTCATCACGAGGCATTGGTTGGTTACTTCCTCTTTCATTGAAAGAAAAGAGAGAAAGTCCATAAATCCCTCGAACAAACAGACAGGCTGTTCCATGTCCTCAAATATCGGAGTGATGTCTTTCGAGGCAACTGTTCCCTTAAACAAATGATTGTCCCGAAGTTCATAGCCTCCCGAAGAATTGGCAAAGCCGATGGCTTCATGTCTTCTTCCCCTTATCTCGTAACTGATACATTTAAGAAAGGGTGTTGCCTTTTCCAAATCAATGCAGCGTTCCTTTTTGAGGTACTCCTGCAAATGCGGCGGCAAGGTGTCTGATAGGCATATCAGTCTCCTTGTTCCGCTTGCCGTTACATGCTCTCTTTGATTTGAACTGATGGGTGTTTCTCTCTTTGGAGAGCTGGAGCTGTACGCTGTATGCTCTAAAGCGTTCTGTCCCAAACGGCAGATGGCTTCCGAGAGCGTGCAGTCCTCCAAGCGCATATAAAGGT
>CAUULA010000120.1:0-6996 GCA_963545855.1 uncultured Prevotella sp. | reverse complement strand
TGTCTTATATACAATTGAAAAAGAGAACAAAATAAATTAAATAAATAAAACAAAAAATGCAAAACAAAGGAATTGTTATTACAACAGCCATCTTGCTGACACTTGCAAGCATTTTTTATCTGTCATTTTCAGTAGCTACACGCTATTACGACAGTCAGGCTGCTAAGCTTAAAGACCCGATTGCGCAGAGGGATTACAAGGATTCCGTCAAGTATTTGGGGATTTATTCTTACCAGAAGTGCTTGGAGACTCAGATTGGTCTTGGTCTTGATTTGAAAGGTGGCATGAATGTCATTCTTGAAATCTCTGTTCCCGATGTGATAGAGACATTGGCAGAGCACAAGAGCGATGTGGCTTTCAAGAAGGCGATGACAGAAGCTCGTAAGGCGGAGGAAACCAGTCAGAGTGATTTCATCTCCCTGTTTATCGATGCGTACAAGAAGAATGCGCCGGGACACCGCCTGGCCGAAATCTTCGCCACACAGCGTCTTCAGGGCAAGGTGAGTCCCCAGAGTTCCGACAAGGAGGTTGAGAATGTGCTCCGCGATGAAGTGCAGTCGGCTGTCAACAACTCTTATGATGTGGTCCGTACGCGCATAGATAAGTTCGGTGTCGTTCAGCCTAACATCCAGAAACTGGAAGGTCAGGAAGGCCGTATCATGGTCGAGATGCCTGGCATCAAGGAGCCGGAGCGTATGCGTAAGCTGTTGCAGGGAAGCGCAAACCTCCAGTTCTGGGAGACTTACAATTCCGAGGAAATCATTCCTTACTTCACTCAGATAGACATGCGGCTTGCCAATGGCGCGGAGACGAAGGACACTGTAGCCGTGGATACGGCCAAGACCGCAAAGCCTGCCTTGCAGGTAAAGGATGCGAAATTCCGTCTGAGGAATCAGGAGCACCAAGCTAAGGCCGCGGCGGAGGGCACAAGCGCAGAGCTTGAGGCTGCCAAGAGGCAGCACCCGCTGCTCGCCATCCTGCAGCCTTCGGGCAGCGGCTCCCTGAGCCTTGTCGGCTTTGCCAATGTGCGTGATACCGCCGCTGTCGATGCGATTATCTATTCCGAGCTTGCCCGGCAGATTCTGCCTTCAGATGTCAGGTTGCTCTGGAGTGCCAAGCCGACGGACTTAATCAAGGATAATAAGAATGTATATGAGCTTCATGCTATCAAGGTAACCTCTTCCACGGGGCGTCCTCCGTTGGAGGGAGATGTCGTTACCGACGCTTCGGATGAGTTCAATCAGCTGTCTGGTTCCCCAGAGGTTTCCATGACGATGAATTCCGAGGGTGCGCGCCGTTGGGCTGCCCTCACGAAGGCTAATGTAGGTAAGGCGATAGCCATCGTTCTTGACGACGCCGTCTACTCTGCTCCCCGTGTAAACGGAGAGATAGACGGCGGCCGCTCTTCTATCTCGGGCAACTTCACGATAGAGGATACCAAGGACCTGGCCAATACGCTGAAGTCTGGCCGTATGCCCGCCCCTGCCCGCATCGTTCAGGAAGAGGTGGTCGGCCCTACATTAGGTGCGCAGTCTATCCAGCAGGGTATCAACTCGTTTATCATTGCGTTTGTGCTGTTGATAATCTACATGCTGGCAATGTATAACATCATTCCGGGCTCCATCGCCGTGGGCGCCTTGCTCATCAATGTGTTTTTCACGCTGGGCATCCTCACCTCGTTCCAGGCCGCCCTCACCATGTCGGGTATTGCCGGTATGGTGTTGTCATTGGGTACGGCCGTGGATGCCAATGTGCTAATCTATGAACGCATCAAGGAGGAACTCAGGTCGGGCAAGGGCATGAAGCAGGCTGTCCAGGCCGGTTATAGCAATGCTTTCTCGGCCATCTTCGACTCTAATGTTACCTCGGCCCTGACGGGTATCATCTTGCTGCTGTTTGGTACAGGTCCTATTCAGGGCTTCGCGACTACCTGGCTGATAGGTATAGCCTGCTCGTTCTTCTCCGCTGTATTCCTGACTCGTCTCGTTTATGAGTATAAGCTGAAGAAAGACAAGTGGCTCAGCTTGAAGTTCTACACTCCGCTCTCTAAGAATATGCTGCAGGATACTGACTTCAAGTTCATGTCGATGTATAAGGTTACCTTCACGGCCGCGGCCGCGGCGCTCGTCATATTCTTGGGAAGCCTCTTCGTGCGCGGCCTTGACCAGAGCATCGACTTTACCGGCGGTCGCAACTATGTCGTGCAGTTTGAGAAGTCGACAACGCCCGAGCAGGTGCGCGAGGTGCTTGATGATGCTTTCCCCGGCTGCACGAACGGCGCCCTTTCATTAGGTACGGACAATAAGACCATCCGTATTTCCACCAACTATAAGATTGAAAGTAATAACCCGACGATTGACGACGAGGCAGAGTCCATGCTCTATACGACTTTGAAAAAGCACGGCATGGTGAGCCAGAAGAGCGTGGATGACTTCAAGAACCCGGATATCCGCCAAGGCGGCTCTATCATCAGTTCTTCAAAAGTAGGCCCGTCGGTAGCCAAGGATGTTACCTATGGCGCCATCATCAGCGTCATTATCGCCTTGGTCGCTATCTTCCTTTATATCCTGTTGCGTTTCCGCAACATCGCGTTCTCGTTGGGCTCTACGATAGCCTTGACCCTTGACGCCATCACCGTTATCGGCTTCTTCTCGCTCCTGAAGGGAGTGCTGCCGTTCTCGTTGGAGGTAGACCAGACATTCATTGGCGCCGTGCTGACGGTCATTGGCTATTCCATCAACGACAAGGTGGTGGTGTTCGACCGTATCCGTGAGAACCTGAAGCTGCATCCGAGAGAGGAATATCAGATCGTGTTCAACAACTCCATCAACCAGACTTTGGGTCGTACGATCAACACCTCTTTCTCTACCTTGATCGTGTTGCTGTGCATTCTCTTCCTCGGCGGTAAGAGTATCCAGCCGTTTGCGTTCGCCATGACGCTGGGTGTTGTATTCGGCACCATCAGTTCCATCTTCATCGCGTCTCCGATTGCCTATCTCGTGCTGGGGCGCAAGATACGCAATCGTACGGGCGAAGTAACGGAGCGTTGATCCGGAAAGCCGCTTCTCGTTAGGAGAAACGATAAGAAATCAGGCCCTGCACATGAGTGCAGGGCCTTTTTGTTGCTGTTTACGGGAAGATTACAAGCGGTGTGTAACACGGTTACAAGCAGCGTGTAACAGGATTACCAGCTGTTTGTAACGACATTACCAGCCGCTGGTAATCCTGTTGCCAACGGCTGGTAATTTTATGAGAGATGTCTGCCGAGTCCGCCGTTCACGGCCGGAAGGCTCCCTGACTTACATGCCCATGCCTCCGGGAAGCTGCGTTCCGCTCTCCTTACGGTCGATGAAGTCGCTCTGAATCTTCGACTTGCGCTGGGTGAACTGCTTCTTCAAGTTCCCGAACGAATAGCCCACCTTCACCATGAACAGGGCTATGGGAACCCTGATATGCTGCGTGGCACTAAAGTTCCGTGCCCCGTGATAGTTGTCGAAGGCCAGCCGCCCATGCCGGTGGAAGCCCGTGAAGTATTGCAGGGCTATGTTCAGCTTGTCCTTGCAGAGGTCTTTTGAGAAGCTGCCGAAGATTCCCGAGAATCCGCTGCTCCATCCCTGGAGGCTGTAAGACTTGCTGGAAGCTATCAGGTTGGCGCTCATCTCCACTTTCCAAGGCAGCGTCTGCTGCAGGCCGAGCATCAGGTTGCCGACCCATCCGCTGGCCTCTTGTGCGAGGGCGGTACTGCGGAAGTCGCTGTAGGAGACGCTTCCGTTGAGGATGAGGCGCGTGTCCCGCGCCGCCGCCCAGTTCAGGTAGCTGCTCAGGGAGGAGACGCGCTGCCTCACGATGTTGCCGAAAGTGATGTTGAGGATGCTCCCCTCATAGAACTGATACTGCGAGATGGCGTCGTCGCAGAAGCTCTGCCGGAGACTGGCATTCACCATCAGCTTACGGCTGAACGAGTTGAAGACCAGCCCCACATTATGGTTCTTCTCCACCTCAAGCATCGTGTTGCCGTAGGTATGCGACAGCGGGCTTCGCTCCACATAGGGGTTCAGGTAGGTAATACCCGGTCGGGAGATGCGCATATTATAGGTAAGGCCGATGTTGCGGGTGGGAGCCATGTTATAGGTAAGGCTCAGCGCGGGCACCAGATTGCCGTAGTGCTTCCTGAAATCCTCGCCGTTGCCCAGCTCATAGGTTACATTCTGCCAGGTATACTCATATCGCAAGCCCGCCTTTGCGCCCAGCTTTCCGGATTTCGCGGTAGCCTCGGCATAGGCCGCCGCAATGTGGTTCAGATACTTGTAGCGCATGCTCAGGTCGTTCCGATAGGCGAACTCGCCGGCCGTGGCCGTGTAATACTCGGCGTTGGAGGTGTTGCGGCGGCCGGTATACTTCACGCCCGCCGAGAGCGACACGGCCTTCGAGAGGGGCGTAATATAGTCGAACTGGAGGGTGTTCTCGCGCGACAGCATGTGGTTGAGCGACATCCGGTCGGTAAGGTCGACGAGCGGTGTGCCCGACAGAAGCTCATAGTAGTTCGTCAGGTCGCGGTGAGTGGGGTTCAGGGTGAACAGGTAACTCAGCGTGAGCGAGCGTGTGCGCTCCTTGTTGAAGAAGCGTTGATAGTCGGCGCCGAGGGTCAGGTTCTCATATCGCGGGCGCTCCCATTGCTCGTTGTGATAAGAGAGCCCCGGGCCATAGTAGCCTCCCCGCAGGGATGTGAGCAGGGGCGTGTGCTGCTTCTGGCGATAGTGCATGAGCCCGGCGGTCGCGCTGACTACGGACATCGAGTCGATATCATAGCTCAGGGAGAGGTTTCCGAGAGTGGCATTGGAATGCTGGTCGGTCTCAGACTCCGCATGGGTGAGCGAGGTGCCGTTGTCCGCGGTCTGGGAATTGTCGATGACGACCTCGATTCCCTTTATCATCTGGTGCTGGAAGGCCATGTTCCCCGACAGGCTGAACCGCCCTTTCTGCGCACTCACATATCCCTGCGCGCCATAGCCTCGGTTGCCGGCAGAAAGGGCCATGCTCCCGTTGTATCCGTCAGCCTCCTGCCCCCCGGCGGCCTGCTCGCGGTTTATCGTCAGGTTCAGCACGCCCACGGCTCCCTCCGCGTCATACTTCGCGCCGGGATTGGTTACGACCTCGATGGTCTTGACCATGCTCGCCGGCATCACCTTGAACACCTGCGAGGGGTTGGAGCTGATCATTGGATTCGGCTTGCCGTCTACATATACCTTGAACGAGGAACTGCCGTTCACGGTGATGTTGTCCTGTCCGTCCACCGTAACCATCGGCACTTTGCGGAGCATATCGAGCACGGTAGACGACCTTGAGTCGACATCGTCCTGCACATTATACGACATCTTGTCGGTCTCCATCTTGACGAGAGGCGCCTGCGCCTTCACCGTTATCTCGCCCAGCGATTGGCCTTCATCGCGCACGAGAATGGTTCCGAGGTCTACTTCCGGCTCTCCTGAGAGAGTCAGGCTGCGCTCCACAAGAGCCTTCCCGAGTGAGGAAAAGGTGATTCTATACCTGCCTTTGCCCGCCACGCGCATACTGATCCTGCCGTCGGTGTCGGTAATCGACATGGCGACGGGTCTCTCCGTGTTGTCGTCCTTGAAGACGCGGACGGTGGAATAGGCCTCTGCCTCGTGGGTCAGCGAGTCCACGAGCGTTCCCTTCAGCAGGGTCTGGGCGCTCAGGGCGAGGCTCAATGGAGCCAATATTAATAATAGAAATAATCTTTTCATTGTTTTTTGGGATATAATCATAATCTTTAGACGCTGTCAGATTGCGGAAAGTTGCAGCCGCCTCTGACATTCTTAGCAGAGGGAACGGCTGCCCACGGCAGCCGCAGAGCTATCCGATATAGCTCTTCAGGGCGTTCACATACTCCTCGAAAGCCTTGGTGCCCACCGGCGTTATCTTGCAGGTAGTCTTCGGGCGCTTGCCCTCAAAGGCTTTCGACACTTCTATATAGCCGGCCTGCTGTAGCTTGTCTATCTGCACGCTGAGGTTTCCCGCCGTGGCTCCCGTCTGCTCCTTGATGAACGGGAAGTCGGCCTCGTCGACGCTCAGCAGCAGCGACATCACTGCCAGTCGGAGCTCGCTATGCAATAAGGGGTCAAGTTTATCAAACATGGCTATACCTATTTTTCTCCGTTACGGATGATCAATGCCGGGATAACAAGTCCCACCACGCAGACTCCCGCCAGTACTACCATCTCCATGGGGCCGTGGAAGATGAGAGCCAGAAGGCTTCCGAAGGCACCTGCGATGAAGCAGAAGACGGCAATGGCCTTGCTCTTCAGGATGCTTCCCGTGATCATCCCGGCCAGTCCCATGAACAAGATGATGATGGCGGTGATGGGCAATATCACAGTCATCGGTTCATTTACGGGAGCGTGGAGCAGGGAGATCTTCCATCCGAAGCCGGCTATCACCCCGCAGATAACGCCCAGTGATCCGGCCATGACACCGAAACAAGTCCATACCTGGGTAATGGTCTTCGAGACAAAGGTAATCGGCCGCCTAGGCTTCTTCGACTTATACCGGGCTTCCCCGAGGGAGATAAGCCCCAGAATGCCCCATAATCCGTTTGCGCCGGAGCCCAAGGAGGTGTGCTCCCAGAGGTGTCCGACGATGAGGGCGATAACCGCGACCAAGACGCCCCACACCAGCATGCTCTTCCAGGAGCCTTTCGTGATGTCGCGGCGGCTCTGTTCGATAGACTCCTTGATAATCTCAAGACTGCGCTCGGCAGTCAGTTTGTTCTGATCTTCCATATTACTACATTTTTAAAGGGTTGGTTTTTTCTTTTCGTTAACTCGTTTATTCTTGTTAGGAACTTTGCGTCCTTCTTTTCTTTAAACCGCAGCACAAATATAAAGAAGTTTATAATATAAACCAAATTAATAGCTAAAAACATTCATGGCTGTCTCTTATACACATCTGACGCTGCCGACGACTAGTCGAGTGTAG
>CAUULA010000119.1:0-7030 GCA_963545855.1 uncultured Prevotella sp. | reverse complement strand
ATCCCGGATGACGGGCAAGTTGCTTGGCTTCATCAAAGTAAATGAAGCATCCAGTAACCGTGATGAGTGCAGCGACAAGAGTAACTCCTATGCCCTTAATAGAACTGGACAAGTCCATCTGTTTCTTGTACTCAGACTTGGCATGAGACACGAGATCCTCTTCGAGGTCTTTAACCTGCCTTTCAAGGAAGGCAATGGCGTCTTCGATAGACTTCGTGCACTTGGCATCAAAGAACGGAAATACCTCCATCGGGCCTTTGAGGTTCTTGTGGCAATGAGTTGTTTCTTGAGCTGGCAGATGACAGAGCGCTTCTGCTTCAAGGTGAGACTGGCATTACTGCGGGGTTTGTATGGAGCAGGACACATCCTCTCCCCATAGAGTGCAAGCAGACGGGCATCTATCTCATCCGTCTTGACGGTGGATAGCATGGAGCGGGCAAAGTGTTTTACTTTAAGCGGATTCTCCAGGCTTGTCGTGATGCCAGCCCCTGAAAGCAGATGGGCAAGCAGGGCCGTATAGTTGCATGCCGCCTCCATGACACGGTGATGGTCATCCTTGGGATTGTCTTAATGAACTCATGGATTCCTCTGGTAGTGTTCTTGAACGTCCTCGGCCTGATATCCTTCCCCGGAAGGCAAGCAACCACAAAAGAGTCCCTGCTAATGTCAATTCCAATGTAACTATAATGACAATGAATTTAATATATAACGCAACATCTCAAACATCGCGGAGCGCAAATGGGGGCAAAATCCAATGAAGCTGTCCGGCTTCGGATGTAAAATGGGGGGACGGAACATGTTCAACTGTCTTATGGCAAATGAAAACTCGGCCTTACTACACAGCTTGATGTTGTTTACTAATGCAAATATATAAAATTAAAAGTAATATACAATGAAAAAAGGACTATTAGTTACATGCATATTAATGCTGAGTATGACAACTCATGCTCAAAAGTTTACTATTCCGGTATTTCCAGACTCACAGTGCGAAATAGATTCTAATATGGACATGTTCAACAGCCAATTAGATTGGATTATCAAAAACCAACAAAAAGAGAACATCCCTATAGTATTACATGTGGGAGATGTTGTTAATTTTGATAATTTCACCCACTGGGATAAAGCGAGTCAAGGATTTGCTCGTTTAGATAGTGCCCACATCAATTACGCTATTACATTAGGTAACCATGATAATGAAGCTGTGCAAGAATATAATGGCTCTGCGGCTCCAGGTAATACTCATGCTAATGTGCGCAAAACATCCAAATTCAATTCTTACTTTCCCACTCATCGGTTTCATGCACAACGAGGTACATATGAATCAGGAAAGAGTGAAAATGCCTATTACACATTCCGTACTGGTAATACCTATTGGCTGGTGGTAACATTGGAATTTTGTCCACGCCCAAAAATAGTAGAATGGGCAAATAAGATTGTCAAAAAGTATCATGAACACAATGTTATTATTCTTACACACTATTACCTCAATGGTAAGGGGGAGATTGTAAAAAACAATGCCGGTTATGGAGATTCGAGCCCACAGTATATTTTCGATAACTTAGTAAAATTACATTCCAACATCAAATTTGTCCTTAGTGGGCATGTAGGTTTCTCTTCATTCAAAGTGGATGAGGGGGTAAATCATAACAAAATATATCAAATATTGCAAAACTACCAGAATGAAGAATACGGTGGTGGCTATCTGCGTTTAATGCGCTTTGATCTTGACAAAGGCACTGTAGATTGTGAATTATATTCTCCCTACTTTAAAAAATCAAAACCGGAAAATACCCATTATAAAATAAAAAGTTTTACAACTATTAGGCCAAAACTCTAAGTAAGTATGAAAAAAATAAGAATTATCAGCAAAAGTATGAAAGCAAAACTTCTGTTCTGCTTTCTTTTACTGCCTATGGTCGTAACGGGGCATAATGAGAAAACAAAGCTGACAATACAAGATAAACAACAGCCTATAGAACGTGTAACCTTCATGGGCTATGTGGGTAATAGGTTCAAACAATCATACAACAACCGTATCTTGGCACAGAATGTAGATAGATTAGTCGAGCCTTTTTATCATCGCAATGAAACCCATCTGTGGCAAAGCGAATTTTGGGGTAAATGGATGAACTCTGCCGTACTGGCCTATCAATATCTGCCTACCGATGCCATGCTTAATCAAATAAAAGAAGCTATGAATAAACTCATAGAAACCCAAGATGATAGAGGCTATATAGGTAACTATACTGATGAGACACACTTGCAAGAATGGGATATTTGGGGACGCAAATATTGTATTCTTGGCCTACTTGATGCTTATAGCGTGACCCATGATAAGCGCGCTCTCACTGCTGCATGTCGCGAGGCCGACTACCTCATAGACGAATTATACCATAGTAAATCTACCATCGTCGAATTAGGTAATCAGCATGGTATGGCTGCTTCATCTATACTTAAACCTATTTGTTTTCTTTATCGATATACAGGTAATAAACGCTACTTCAACTTTGCCAAAGAAATTGTAACTCTTTGGGAGAGCACCACTGGTCCTCAGATTATTTCTAAAGCCAATATCAATGTATCTAGCCGATTCCCGAAACCTAGTGCCGCCAAATGGTATAGTTGGGAACAAGGTGCCAAAGCTTACGAGATGATGTCATGTTACGAAGGGTTACTTGAAATGTATAGACTTACAGGTAACACAGAATATCTATCAGCGGTAGAGCAAACATGGCAAAACATCTACGACACAGAGATAAATATTACAGGTTCTGGCGCATCAATGGAATCATGGTTCGGGGGGAAGAAACTACAGTATATTCCCATTCGACATTTCCAAGAGACTTGTGTTACAGCAACATGGATTAAACTAAGTCGCCAACTTTTGCTTCTCACTGGCAATACTAAATATGCGGATGCTATTGAAATATCATTTTATAATGCATTACTTGGAGCTATGCGTACAGACGCCAGTGATTGGGCTAAGTATACGCCACTTTCAGGCCAACGTTTACCTGGATCCGAGCAATGTGATATGGGCTTGAATTGTTGTAATGCAAGCGGTCCACGCGGTCTCTTTGTAATACCTCAAACAGCAATTCTCATTTCTGCCACAGGTGTTGATATAAACCTCTATATTGCGGGACATTATAAATTGAGAACCCCACACCGACAACAGATGACTTTAAAATCAGAAGGGGAATATCCAAAAAAGAATAAGATATCTTTTTCTATTTCCCTCCACAAGGCCGAAACCATGGAGATTAAGCTTCGTATTCCAAAATGGAGTATAGCAACAAAAATAACAGTAAATAATATTGCAGTAGATCATGTTCAAGCGGGAAAATATTTGGAACTCTATCGTACATGGAATAACGGTGATAGAATAAGCATTGAATTTGATATGCCTGGAATTATCCATCGTTTGGGCCAGTATCCTGAATATGTAGCCATTACACGTGGCCCTATCATCTTGGCTCGCGACCAACGGCTACCAGGGCCAAGTCTAGAGGCTATTTTAACTCCTGCAGCAGAAGACAAACAACAAATTTTACTAGAACCATTTAATACTGACAATAGTGACATTTGGATGTCATTTTGGGCAAAATTCCAACCTGAAGCATATACAGAAGAAGATGCTCCTGTTATTCATGTTGGCCTTTGTGATTATGCCTCAGCTGGTAATTCTTCGCAAAAAAATGACTATCCTTTTTTTAAGGTATGGATGCCACAGTTATTTAATCCAACAGTATCACAATAAAGTTTATAAAACATTCTTTCTTTATCCTATTATTAATAAGCATGTTGAAATAAGGATGATTGATCTTTGTATTAATCTAGCATTTTTTTAAGGCATGAAGCATAAAATATCAATATACACATTACTTTGCCTATATTTTTTCTCTGCACCGATGATCGCTCAGAATACAACACAGCAGAAACTCGAAACAGTACGAAATATTATTGATAGGTTTTCTCATCATAATGATATTAATTTAAGGTTGATTCCTAGTAAACAAGGAGAACCAGGATTTTTCCATCAGCAAATTGCTAATGGCAAACTATTCATATCTGCCAATAGTCCTATTGCCCTTTGTCACGGATATTATGATTGGATTCGACAGAATGGGTATGGCATAATGAGTTGGACCGGTAATCGTTGCTATATTCCAGCAAAGCTTGATGGTAGTAAAACTCGTTCAGTTACATCTCCCTTTCAATACCATTATTATTTTAATGCTGTAACTTATGGTTACACTATGCCCTATTGGGATTGGCAACGATGGGAGCAAGAGATAGACTGGATGGCATTACATGGCGTTGACATGCCTTTGGCACTCACCGCCAATGAAGCTATTATGGCAAGAGTATTCAAGAAAATAGGGCTCTCAGATGAGACCATTGGAAAATTCTTTACTGGCCCAGCCCACCTTCCTTGGCTTCGCATGGGTAATATTTATGGTATTGATAGTCCACTATCAAATCAATGGCATCATGACCAGATAGCCTTACAGCACAAGATACTAGATAGAATGCGTAAACTAGATATGCATCCTATTTGCCCAGGCTTTGCCGGCTTTATACCTAAAGAACTAAAAAACCTTTATCCTACAGCTAATATACAATATACGACATGGGAGAAGGCATTCCATAATTATATTCTCTCCCCGACAGATCCCTTATTCCATAAAATTGGTGTGATGTTTATTCAAGAATGGGAAAAGGAATTTGGAAAATGTGATTTTTATTTAATTGATAGCTTCAATGAGATGAACATTCCTTTTCCTCCGAAGAATGACCCTAAACGATACGAGTTTATGGCTAATTTTGGTGAGAAAGTCTATCAGTGCATCAAGACTGCTAATCCTTCTGCTACATGGGTAATGCAAGGTTGGATGTTTGGCTATCAACCAGAAATTTGGGATTATAAAACATTGAATGCATTGGTATCTCGAGTGCCAGATAATAAGATACTCGTGCTAGACTTGGCCGTTGATTATAATAAGTTTCTATGGAAAACACCATTTAACTGGGATTTCTACAATGGTTTCTGCGGTAAGCAATGGCTCTATAGCGTCATACCTAATATGGGAGGGAAATCTGCTCCTACAGGTGCACTGGATTTCTATGCGAAGGGGCATTTAGAGGCATTGAATTCTCCTAATCGTGGTAAACTTGTTGGTTTCGGTTTTGCACCAGAAGGTATAGAGAATAACGAAGTTATATATGAGCTTCTTAGCGATGCGGGCTGGGCGAAACAAGGAATTGAGCTTCAACCTTGGTTGCGTAATTATACACACAGCCGTTATGGGTGTTACCCTACTGGTATGGAGCAATATTGGGATGAAATGCTTCAATCTGTATACGGCTCATTTAAGAGCCATCCCCGTTTTAATTGGCAATTCCGCCCTGGAAAAGAAAAATATGGCAGTGTAGAATTGGATAACCATTTCTATAAGGCCATTGAATTAATGTCAGAGATAATGGTTCAAATGAGAGGTAACAAACTCTTTGAAACTGATTTTAAAGAGATGGCAGCAAACTATCTTGGTGGCAAAATAGAGATTCTCGTACGGCAAATTGATACGGCGTATGAAAAAAAAGATATGGTTCGTGCAAGTAAACTTGAAGATAGATTTTGTAAGTTAATGACGGGAATGGATCTTATTTTGCAAGGGCATCCTACTAAAGATATGCAAAAATGGATAGACTATGCTCGTGCTCGTGGTGTCAGTTATAATATGGCAGATGAGTATGAGAGTAATGCACGTCGCATTATTACCGTATGGGGACCTCCTATAGATGATTACTCTGCCCGCATTTGGTCTGGGCTCATTCGCGATTATTATTTACCTCGTTGGAAACACTTTTTCATTCAAAAGCGTAGTGGTAAACCATTTGACTTTACCACTTGGGAATTAGATTTCGTTGAGAATCAGAAAGGATTAAGCCGCCCGGCATCTATAAAAGATAAGGTTAGTTTAGCTATTCAATTTATTCGAGATGCAAAAGATATTGTAGAATGATAATACAAAATAAATATGAACTGTAATAAGAAAAACGAATATGGTTAGATGTTTTTAACACGACAGCCTCTCATGGGGGCTTCTCGCCAGCCAACCTCCCGGTGCTTTCCAGGTATTAATTTAACTAACCTGATACACTTCCGGAGAATGAAGGAGTTACTTCTTTGAAGACATGTAACCATCGACATAGGGGCTCTCCTTAGTGACAACGGCAAAGGCCTGCCGGATGAGTTTGTTTTGCCACGGCAATGACAGTAACTTTCCCAGGCTTGCCCTTAGACCACAAACGATCATGGCAGGCCCTGTATTTAGTGTCGCATCTTAATGAGGCGAATGCTGCCACATAGAACTGACTTCTCAGGCAAGAGCCCCCGTTGCCGTTAATGTGACCTTTGAAATTGACTGAACTACCAGACTGCTGATAAGTCGGCGACAATCCCGGATGACGGGCAAGTTGCTTGGCTTCATCAAAGTAAATGAAGCATCCAGTAACCGTGATGAGTGCAGCGACAAGAGTAACTCCTATGCCCTTAATAGAACTGGACAAGTCCATCTGTTTCTTGTACTCAGACTTGGCATGAGACACGAGATCCTCTTCGAGGTCTTTAACCTGCCTTTCAAGGAAGGCAATGGCGTCTTCGATAGACTTCGTGCACTTGGCATCAAAGAACGGAAATACCTCCATCGGGCCTTTGAGGTTCTTGTGGCAATGAGTTGTTTCTTGAGCTGGCAGATGACAGAGCGCTTCTGCTTCAAGGTGAGACTGGCATTACTGCGGGGTTTGTATGGAGCAGGACACATCCTCTCCCCATAGAGTGCAAGCAGACGGGCATCTATCTCATCCGTCTTGACGGTGGATAGCATGGAGCGGGCAAAGTGTTTTACTTTAAGCGGATTCTCCAGGCTTGTCGTGATGCCAGCCCCTGAAAGCAGATGGGCAAGCAGGGCCGTATAGTTGCATGCCGCCTCCATGACACGGTGATGGTCATCCTTGGGATTGTCTT
>CAUULA010000118.1:0-7172 GCA_963545855.1 uncultured Prevotella sp. | reverse complement strand
TACACTCGACTAGTCGTCGGCAGCGTCAGATGTGTATAAGAGACAGCTATATTCCATTATTTTACTATTCATTTAAGGTGTATAATACCACAACTGTGGAAAGTTAAGACATTTCATGAAACCTAAAGTACTTTTTGTCATGCATATGCCTCCTCCAGTCCATGGAGCTTCTATGATGGGGAAATATATCCATGACAGTAAACTCGTTAATGAAGAGTTTGAGTGTAAGTATATTAATATGTCTACATCCAACAAACTCAATGATATTGGCAAAATAAGTATTCAAAAGTTTTTAAGTTTCTGTTCCTTGTTGAAGGTTATAGAAAAACGCATCAAGGAGTTTTCCCCGGACTTAATATGCCTTACTCCAAATGCTTCAGGTATAGCATTCTTTAAAGACTTTCTAATCATTCAGTTCATTAAATGCTATAGTAAGAACATCGTAGTTCATTATCATAATAAAGGTATTTCGGCCAATCAAAATAAGTGGCTTTACAACAAACTATATAAGAATTTTTTTGAAGGCTTAAAGGTTATCTTGCTAGCGAAAGAATTATATCCAGATATCTCTAAATATGTAAGGTCGGAAGATGTATATTATTGCGCCAATGGAATACCGACGATGAATGTAAGCCCCCTTTTGAAGGAGGAAAAATCGGATATCTTCAGATTTTTATTCTTGTCTAATATGATGCGCTCAAAAGGTGTGTATACACTTATAAATGCATGTGCACTCTTAAAAAAAATAGGATTTGATTTTATCTGTGCTTTTGTAGGGGATTGGAAGGATGTTACAGAAGCGGACTTTAGAAAAAAAATAGAAGCATTACGACTTGCTAATAATGTAATTGCAGTTGGTCCAAAGTATGGAGATGACAAGGAACATTTCTTAAGTGAGGCTAATTGTTTTGTCTTCCCCTCTGCATACAATAATGAGGCTTTCAGCTTAGTTCTATTAGAGGCTATGCAGCACAGGCTTCCATGTATTTCTACATACGAAGGAGGTATTCCATCTATAGTGAATGATAAAGAAACAGGATTTTTAGTGGAAGCACATAATGAAGAAAAATTGTGTAGTAAAATGAAATGGATGATAGAAAATCCTGATGAAGCAAAGAAAATGGGTAATAAGGGATGGAGCAAGTTCCAGCAGGAATATACTTTGGGGGCTTTTGAACAACGATTTGTAAATATCCTAAGAACATTAACATGTTGACTTTAAAGAATATAAAGCTCATTGAGTCTAGGGATAAATTGAAAGAGATCCCTTCTGGAAAGGTTCTTATAAATACGATAAATGCCAATTCTTATAATGTAGCTCAAAAAGATGTATTTTTTGCAAATGCTCTGATTGGTGGGAATTTCTTAATTCCAGATGGTATCAGTATTGTCAAAGCTTGTAAGTGGCTGCATGCAAAGAGTATGCCTACAGAAAGGCTCACGGGATGGGATTTGTTTGAATTTGAGATGAATCGTATAAATGCACTGGGCCAATATGGCTCCTCGGGGGAATTACTTTTAAATCCCATTGTAATGTTTGTAGGTAGTTCACAAAATGTTTTAAATAAAATAAAAGAAAAGGCGGGTAATGTTTATCCCAATTTGAAGGTAGAGACTTATTCTCCACCCTTTAAGCAAGAACTTTCAGAGCAAGAGAGCCTAAATATCATAAATGCTATTAATAAAACTAATCCAGATTTATTATGGGTTGGAATGACTGCTCCAAAACAAGAGAAATGGGTATACAAGTATTGGCCTGAATTGAGTGTTCACTGTCATGTTGGAACCATTGGCGCCGTATTTGATTTCTTTGCCGGCACAACGAAAAGAGCTCCAGAATGGTGGCAGGAGCATTCATTGGAATGGTTGTACAGATTATTAAAAGAACCAAAGAGAATGTGGAAGAGATATATTCTGGGTAATTTGCTTTTTATATATTATATCACAAAAGAAAAGTTCTCTACCTGAAAGATATATTAAAAGTATTCATGAGCAATACAGATAAATATATAGATTTCTTAAAGTGGTGTTTGGATACATCTTTAGATAAACCTAATTGCATTGATACTATTAATTGGCATGCATTATTGGAGTTTGCTATGTCTCAGGCAGTTATTGGCATCTATTGGTGTGGAATTAAAAGACTTGGTAAATTAAAAGTAAACAAGCCAACCGATGATGACATCTTAGAATGGATGGCGGCATACAAAAAGATAGAAAAAAATAACAGAAAGTTAAACAAGGTTACTTCTTGTGTTTGGAATAATTTCGAATCAGAAAACTTTGATGCAGTAATTTTAAAGGGACAAGGCAATGCTACAATCTATCCAGACCCATTTTCAAGAACATCTGGAGATGTAGATATATTGGTTGCTCCTAAGTTTGATAAAACTTTAGGCGTATTATCCCCAAAAGATAATATTAAGAAAGTAATTAGATATTGCAAGAATATATTTCCTGGGGGAAAAGCCTGCTATCACCATATAGGATTTATAAAGAAAGAGGGAATTGAGATTGAGGTTCATTATCGAGCATCTTGGTTGAATAATCCTTGGAATAACAAAAGAATGCAGCAGTTCTTTCGTGCTGGTTTTAAGGAGAGTATGTCAATCAGGGTAGATTTACCGGAGAATATGGGTGCAATCGCCATTCCATCTTGGAATTTTAATCTTATCTACCAACAAGCTCATATTCTCAATCATGTTATGCATTTTGGTGTAGGATTAAGACAGATCGTAGACTATTATTATCTTCTTAAAAGCCAAACTCTCAAAGGGCAGGATTTTAAAAAACTTATAAAAGCTTTGGGACTAAAAGGAATTTCCGAGTCGCTGATGTGGGTCTTATCTGAGAAATTGGGACTTGAAGATAAATACTTGATTTCAAAGTCTAATGAGAAATCAGGAAGATTCCTTTTTGATGAAATTCTTGCAACAGGTAACTTTGGACATTATGATAAAAGATTTCTTGAGTTATTTCAGTTGAGGAATGAATATTCGGTTTTAAAGAATAATGTCATTTATAGAAATGTGGATCGGCTTATACGAGATATCCGCTTATTTAGATATTTCCCCTCAGAGTGTTTGTGGGAACCATACTTTAGAATATACCATTTCTTTTGGAGACTAAGACACAACTCTCTGTCAAGAAAATAACAGAAACAAAATGAGACAATATACTAATGGAAATAATCTGGTGAAGTTCGGAGTCATTATAGGCGATTTCATCATTATGAACCTGCTTTTGTTGGGGTTTATTAAGTGGGGCGGAAAGGATCTCGTCCCTGAATACATCCTTGTGTCCAAGCGTATTACTTTCGTTGTGGCCAATATGGCGATGATGATATCAGAATATTTCTTTTACGCGACAGTCCATGATCGGAAAAACGAAATCATGCGTGTAATGTCAAGGGCGTTTTGGTTGACTTTTGTTCATGTAGGACTCTTGCTCATAACTTTGCGCATACTTCATCAAAGTGGTGGAAATTTTTCCCGCTTTATGCTTTATTTCGGAGCTGCAGAGTATGTGGTTTTGGTAACAAGCAGGATGGTTGAGCTCGGGATAGTCCGCTATTTGCGTGGTTTAGGAATGAACTCCAGATTGGTGTTATTTGTGGGTAGCGATCTTTCGTTGGCAACTCTCTATGACAGTTTGATTCTCACTCCATCCATGGGGTATCATATTCTTGGCTATTACGCCGATACAGAAATGGAAGATTGTCCTGATGGGTTGAATTACCTTGGCACCATTGCGGATCTGAACGAAAAAATGAATTCCGAAGAAGGAGATTCTTTGAAGATTGATGAAGTGTTCTGCAGTATATCTCATAATGAAGCAGAGGAGATTATGAAGATTATGAGATTCTGTGATAAGAATGTAATCCGGTTCTTTTATCTTCCCAGAATGTTTGCTAATTATCAATTGAATCTTAAGCCAGAGCGTTTCGGGGATGTGAATGTATATACTAATCACATCGAACCGCTTTCCATCTTGTCAAATAGAGTGATAAAACGGTTGTTCGATATTTGTGTAAGTCTGATAGTATGTATATGCCTGTTACCATTTATTCCAATTATTGCACTAATTATTAAGTTGCAAAGTAGAGGTTCGATATTCTTTGTCCAAAATCGTACGGGAATGAACGGAAAGACATTTAAATGCTTGAAATTTCGATCAATGCATATAAACAGGCAGGCAGACAGCCTTCAGGCTACGGAGAATGATCCAAGAAAATTTGCTTTTGGCAGTTTTATGCGGAAGACCAACCTTGATGAGTTTCCCCAATTCTTCAATGTCTTGATCGGCGATATGAGCATAGTCGGTCCGCGACCCCATATGCTGCATCATACGGAAGTCTATGGCCGGCTTATTGACAAATATATGGTGCGGCATTTTTGCAAGCCGGGAATCACAGGGATAGCCCAGGTAACGGGGTGCCGCGGTGAGACCAAAGAGCTTTGGCAGATGGAAGAAAGAGTGAAGAAAGATATCTGGTATATAGAAAATTGGACTTTCTGGTTAGATATCAGAATCATGTTCATGACAGTAAAAACGATTTTCGCTCATGATCAGAAAGCCTACTAAGTATACTTAAGGATATAAAAGGCAGATTGTATAGAGAATGGGGCTTGCCAAATTAGCAAGCCCCATTCTCTATATTCATACATCAGGCATATATAACCAAATCACAAAGCCTATGATGATAATGGCTATTATGCACAAGGCCGTAAATGTTATGTTTAGTATCATCTTTCTACGCTTTTGCGTACTCAGGTTCCTCTGCTTGATTTTTTCATATTTATCAATATGCCTGTGATGATGGTGCCTGTAGTTTTCCGACATAGTTCTTAAATGATATGCAAAGATACTATTTTTTTAGTTTAGGCTATCGAAGAGACATCATATAAAGGCGACTGTAAGGCCGGCCATTACGATACTGACCATCGACATCAACTTAATGAGTATGTTCAAACTTGGCCCAGATGTATCCTTGAAGGGATCACCCACGGTGTCGCCGACAATCGTAGCCTTGTGCGCAAAGCTGCCTTTTCCTCCGAAGTTACCTTCTTCGACCATCTTCTTCGCATTATCCCAGGCGCCGCCGGCATTTGCCATAAATATGGCAAGGGTGAATCCTGCCGCCAGACCACCGACCAGGAGGCCAAGCACTCCTGCTACGCCCAGCACGATTCCAACGATGATAGGAATGAGAATGGCTAAGAAGGCAGGAACGATCATCTCGTGTTGGGCGGCCTTGGTGGATATCTCCACGCAGCGCTCGTAGTCTGGAGTTGCCTTGCCTTCAAGAATGCCGGCTATGGTCTGGAACTGACGCCGGACTTCCACGACCATCTTCTGGGCAGCACGACCTACGGCCTCCATCGTCAGTCCACAGAACAGAAACGCAGCCATGGCTCCAATGAATGCGCCGACGAGGACTGTCGGATTCATCAAGGTTACCTGAAAGAAATTCATGAAGTCGGGCATCGTGGCCGTGGCGGGATTGAACACATTTCCTGCCGCGTCTATGAATTGCTGCCCACTCTCGGCTGCACGACTCATGGCAATCTTGATTTCTTCTACATACGAAGCCAACAGCGCGAGGGCTGTCAGGGCCGCACTGCCGATGGCAAATCCCTTGCCCGTAGCAGCGGTGGTGTTCCCAAGTGCGTCAAGCGCATCCGTGCGATGGCGGATTTCTTCGCCCAGTTCGCTCATCTCCGCATTACCTCCGGCATTATCGGCAATCGGGCCATAAGCGTCGGTTGCCAAGGTAATGCCCAGCGTCGACAACATGCCGACAGCGGCGATGCCAATGCCATAGAGACCATGGGAGATACTGCTTGCACCCATGCTCAGGTCGAAGCCATTGGCGCAAAGATAACTTAGCATGATGGCTATACCAATTGTGAGTACGGGAATGCAAGTGGAAATCATACCCGTGCCGATGCCTTTGATAATAACGGTTGCGGATCCGGTAAGCCCGGCTTCAGAGATCTTCTGCGTAGGCTTGTAACTATGAGAAGTATAATATTCAGTAGCCTGGCCGATAATAACTCCGGCGGTAAGGCCCGTTATGACGGAGAATGAGAGCCCGAGCCAGTTTTCAATGTCTAAGAGATAGAGAATGACGAATGTGGCTATCGCAATCAGGACGGCACTTACATTTGTGCCCATGGACAGAGAATGGAGAAGATCTTTCATGCTGGCACCTTCTTTCGTGCGCACCAGGAAAATCCCAATCAGAGAGAGGAATATTCCGACTGCCGCGATGAGCATCGGGGCGATAACGGCTTTCAGTTGCATGTCGTTGCTCATGGCAAAAGCCGTGGCGCCAAGGGCCGCCGTGGACAGGATGCTGCCGCAGTAACTCTCATAGAGATCTGCTCCCATGCCGGCGACATCACCAACATTGTCTCCCACATTATCGGCAATCGTGGCCGGGTTGCGGGGATCGTCTTCCGGAATGTCTGCCTCAACCTTGCCGACTATATCTGCGCCGACATCTGCAGCTTTTGTATAGATACCACCACCTACGCGGGCAAAGAGAGCCTGTGTGGAAGCACCCATCCCGAAAGTGAGCATCGTGGTCGTGATAGTGATGAGGGCTGTTTTCTCACCTCCATAGACATACTGAAGAATGATAAACCACATGGCGATGTCGAGCAATCCAAGGCCTACCACCACCAGTCCCATCACGGCCCCGGAACGAAAGGCAATCTTCAATCCGGCATCGAGACCCGTGCGGGCTGCATTGGCAGTACGGCCACTTGCATAGGTCGCTGTCTTCATTCCGAAGAAGCCTGCCAAGCCGGAGAAGAAACCTCCGGTAAGAAAAGCGAACGGGACCCATGGATTTTGTACTTCGAGAACATAGGCCATGAAAGCAAAAATCAGGGCCAACACGATGAATACTATAAATACCACCTTATATTGCTGTCCCAGGTACGCCATGGCACCTTTTCTGACATACTCGGCTATTTCTCGCATACGGGGTGTGCCTTCATCTGCTTCCATCATGGATTTGAAGAAGTACCATGCCATCAACAGGGCAACTACGCTGGCAATGGGTACCAGCCAAAAAACACTTGGAATGTTCATAGTTTTTTAATTTAATTAAATAGGTTCTGTCTCTTATACACATCTCCGAGCCCACGAGACTCGACGTCATC
>CAUULA010000117.1:0-7228 GCA_963545855.1 uncultured Prevotella sp. | reverse complement strand
GTCGGCAGAGTCAGATGTGTATAAGAGACAGCCTCAAGTCTTCATGGATAACTCTACTCTCATATAGTTATGATGCTTAATATTATTTTTTATTTTGCGCATGACATAATCCAACATTTCTATCTCCATTTTATCATCAATGGGGAATGTCTGTTCAGGTTTTATGAATGAATTTTCAGTTATATACAATGTGACATGTTCCTTAGATTCAATAACATACCCTATCACAATAGCAGACCTTTTGCCATTGTTTACAACATAGTATTCATAGTGTATTTCCTCCGTTAAAACGCCATCCATTCCCACCATTTTCGAAATCCTCTTTTCTCTTTCTATGGAATAACATTTCTTATCCTTGCTGCATGCATACATACTCGAAGTTAGCAAAACAAGAATAATGAAGAATATAATAGGCGTGTGTTGTTCTTTCATAAGCTATATTAATGAAACAAGTTTGACTTATATTGGTATCCGTATGGATTTCCACCTTTGTAACCTTTATAAAATTTATGAGAGGCCCATTTCCCCCTAAAAACAATGTCAATGTGGCCTGTAATACCCTGGTTTTGCCATACGATACCAGGAAACATATAAATCAAGCCATTCCTTGCAGAATTAGGGTTTGATAAGACATAATTTAATCTAACAGGAGATGACTTTGAGTTCAAATACTTGTTAAGGTCTGAAGCCTTCAAAAAATATCCCTTACTGTCTTTGCCTTCTAATGTTCCTTCAATATTAGGAATGTCATATCCAGCTTCATTCAATGCAGCACTTACTCGTATTGCGCAAGAGTTCTCTACTGCATCTTTTATAGCAGTAAGTTCTCCGCCAATGTTTTCACAGAGTTCTTTTGCTGAAACAAGCTCCCAATATTCGCCCTTTTTTTTCCAAGAAGTTTTTAAATAAGCTTTATATATTTTATTTAGCTGTCTGTCATATAGTTTTCTTTCGTGAGCTTCATGATTAAGGAGTCCGATACTCAGTCCTTGTATTGCACCTTGTAGGAAGTCACCACCGGTTGCCCAAGCAACAACTCCACCCATAATTGTGGTTGACGCGACCATAAGATTCGAGCTAATATTTACACTTTGTGCATAAGACCCTATACCAGAGGCCGCAGCACCTGATATGAATGAGCTTGCAAAGTTACCTCCATCAAGAGCTGATATCACACCGCTGGCTAAGCCATGCGCACCAGCTCGCAGTAGTTCATGACCAAAGCTTCCAACTTCGTCAAAGGCCTGCCCGATACCATAAGTTGCTGCTGACGACAACAGACTCAAAGCACCAGCTTTCCAAACATTTGTACCCTCGAATGCGGCCTGCATCATGCTGCTTGCCATATTAAATGCGGCAAAGGCTATCACGGCATCGTCAATTCCAAAGAGGTTGCCGCTCGGGTCTGTATACTTCAGCGGGTTGTTCAGGCAATAGCTGTAGCGGTTGAAGTTCTGGCTGTTGTCCGGCATCTGGACATAGTTGTCGGGGCTGAAGAAGCGGCCGAGGATAGGGTCATACAGGCGACCGTTCATATTGATGATGTCAAACTCGCCGAGCATCTCGTGCCCCGTGTAGCCACGGTGCAGCCCGATGGTGTTGAGCGTTACGGTCTGCTTGCCCCATGCATCATAGGAAGCGTCGAAGACCCTCGTCCCGTCCTCGTCCATAACGGAGAGGATGCTGCCCAGATTGTCCGTGAAGGCAAGGTAAGGCTTCACGATGCCGTTTTCCCTGATGACGATGGTATTGCCGTCAAGATAATAGAACTCACGGGTCATGCCATTCTCGGTTACCTTCTCGTATTCCCCTGCATAGACCGTCGTACGGACATCCGTACCATCGCGGGATAATTCAGAATACCATCTTTCCTGATCCGGACCGTAGATGAAATCCATCTGGAGGTTCTTGCCTGCATCTTCTATGAGTTGAATCTTCCCGAAGTCATTGAAGGAAGTGGTCAATGCGTCGCCGGGAATCTTCCCGTCGGTATTGTCTACCTCGGTCACGGCATGCGGACGGGTGTCCTCATCGTAAGAGAAATTACCTACTCCTGTCTTGAACAGGATGTTTCCGTTGGATGCGTAATTCACCTTCATGGTTTCAGTCGCGCCGCTTTTAACGGAAACAAGCCTGTCGAGAATGTCGTAGCCGAAAGTTTCCTGCGGATTATTATTCCTCTTGCGCGACAACAGGTTATCGGTGGCCCCGTCATAGGACTCGTCAAGATTCTCCAAAACAGCTGTACCACGGGTTATCTTCACATTGCTCTCATAGCCCCGTGCATCGCGGGTCTGCGTGGCTGTAAGTTTTCCCATAAAGGATGTGCCGCTTACAAGGCCGTCAGTACTCTCGAGTTTATAAATAACCTTATCGCCTATTGTTGACTGCGACTTGAAGCCGTTGTCGTCATACTGGTATGCCACTTCCAGTCCGTCGGGGTATGTAGTCTTGGACAGCTGGTTGTTGCTGTTGTATTCATATGAGAAGCCGTAGATTCCATACCCGCCAATATTGCGTTTCTCCGTAAGGATACGACCGAATTTATCGTGGGTATATTCGATGGAGTTGTCGTCCATGGACAGTTTTACCAATCTTAGTTTCTCGTTGCCTGTAGTACCATAAGTATAGGCAATGGACTTCTGGCCAGCTTGGACAGATGCCAAGCGCCCCAGGTCGTCATAATTGTAACTCGTCTTTATGCCCCTTCCGTCTGTCTGTGTCAGCAATGTTCCATCAGCGGCATAAGTATAGTTTGAAGTGCCCGCATCGGGGTCGCTGAGAGAAAGTCGGTTACCAGCAGCATCGTAGGCCATGATTACCGTAGAGCCCGGGGTCTTTACGCAACTTGGTTTGCCAATGGACGAATACACATATTCAACCTCGCTGACAGGGTCGGTTGACTTAACGACATTTCCCCATGCATCGAAAGTCTTGGTATAGGTGCGTCCTGATAGGGTCGTGGTAACTGAACGGTTCCCATAAGAATATGAAGTTGACTTGCCGGAACTCAAAACATCTGAGACAACTCTTCCACGCTCGTCATAGGCAAGGTCTTGCGTTACGGTCAGATTTCCTGTCTTATTCTCTATGCGAGAAACCTGCCCCTTGTCGTTATAGGCTGTAGTTTTGGAAATAGGCATTCCTTTTGCACCAAACGACTCCTGCAGAACCTCATGTCCTCCATCGTCATACCATATTGTTACGGAAGGCTTACCCGTCGTGGATTCCTTTGTGTAATATTTCTTGTCACTGGTGGTTCCCCAACCTGTTTCATAGGTTGTAAGTGTACCGTCGGCCAGCAAGGAGGTCAACTTTCTTCCCCATCCGTCATAAGTATGCGTGGTGGTCAGGATATTGGAGGGTTCCGTAGCATCAGTCTCCGTCAGCACATTGCCCCACAAATCGTATGTAAAGGTATTAACGGCGGAGGCAGGATCCGTATAGCTTCTTTTGACGAAACGACCGGTTTCGTCATAGTCGTTATACTTTGTTACTGTTTTTACTCCGTTGCCAGTAGTGACTGATGACAGGACATTGCCGTATACATCATAGGTTGATGTCGTCTTGAGCGCCATATTGGTTCCGCTGTTTATAGTAGAAGACCGTATGTTCCCTTGAGCATCATAGTCATAGGTCGTAACTGTTGTATACGGTGTCGGGTCATCCGCATGTTTTTGCGTCATAGTCAATGTGGTCGGCAACCAGACTCCTGCCTTGTTCTGATAATCGGAGTAGGAAACCTTCTTGTACATATTGTCCCCGTCATTCTTTACGGTTTCATCCAAAATGACACCCTTGGACACATCATAGTTGGAAACGGTTGTCGCGGTATTCCCGTCCAGGTCAGTCATGTCTTTCTGGGACACATATGCAAAATAGTTCTTGCCACTTCTTGATACGGAATAAGTTGAGACAATCGTACTCGAATTGTTATCAACTGAACTAGAGGATTTGATTTCCGTTGGTATCCAGAGCTTTTCGTCCCATTTGGTAATGCTGTTTACTTCTTTTGTACCTAAAGTCGTATTCTCACTGGTTACCGTATTGAAACCAAGCATTCCCTTACCTGCAATATGCAGTCGCAGGTCTTCATAGAAATATTTGGTCGTCTGGCTACCGACCGAACCGTTGTCGCTCGTTATCGTTGCCACAACGGACAGCGGAAGGGTATAGGTGTTGACGGGGTATTTGCTTGGAATCGTCTTCTTATAGACCTCAGGGCTTGTAGCACTTGCATACCGAATGTAGCTGCTGTTGCCCATGCCATCATAGACGCGTTTGATTTTTCCAACCTGAGACAAGTCATACTCGGACTTGTAGATATTGATTTTCTCAGTAAAAGTATCATTCGTACTGTTTAAGTTACTTCCGTAATTTGCAAGTTCGACATTGCCATCACCATCAAAATCACCCAGAAAAATAGAACTTTCATTTGCGTCGTCTTCTCGATTCTTTGTATAACTATTTGCTAATTTTAGATTTGAACCTGTAGAATAGAGCCATTTAACCTGTGTGCTTGTATATTCATTCTTGAATTTAGGAAATCCCCGATGCCTGTATCCTGCTTTACAAACCATTACATCGGAGCGTCCATCATGATCTATATCGTAAACCATCAAGGCAAACCTTTTATCATCTTGATTTGATGCATGGTCTGAAACTCCGATGTCTTCTGATTGTGTATGGGAAAAAGTTCCATTGCCATTGTTGTGGGCTATCCGTAGACACGATTCTCCCGACTTGTTGTAGACAAAGTCCACTAATCCATCTCCATCAAAGTCGCCCTGTTGTATCCTCCAGTAGTTACCAAAATCAGTACCAGACTTTGTCTTATTCTCTGTAAATACCGATGCAATAGCTGTTCCTCCATTGTTGAAATAGATCTTATAGCCACCGTCATACAACAGGATCAGATCCTGTAGCCCATCATTATTGTAGTCACCTGTAAATACTTTTTCGATATTATTGTCTACACCCTGCGGTAGAGTAAGTTTTACTTCTGTAAGTTTTGCTACAGGCCAAATAGATTTATATTGTAGAATAGTACATGGGTAATAATTTTCTTTCTTATTTTGTTCTACACCAATCACATCATCCGTACCATTACCATCCACATCCATATTTACATATAATGGAACTTTATCTACCGATTTCGGATTCATGCTGAAAGCAGGACTAAGGACGCCTCCTTCTCCAGCAACGACATTGCTTCCAGCAACGACATAGAAAACAACAATGCCATTTCCATTTTGGACAGTTTCAAGTGGGAATAAAAGATCATTGTATCCATCACCATCATAATCCATCACATTTGATCCGCCAAACATAAAATGAAATTTATCAGGATCTGGCGTACTGCCTGAAGGCATTCGATATACGATTGGCCGATCATATGTTATGCTTCCAGGTGATGATATTTTACTTCTACTTACAGATATCCTTGTTTCATCTCCATATGAGTAATTAGCTGTTGAAACTTTTATGATATCACTGATACCATCACCATTAAGATCTACAGCCATGAATTGTTTGTTACTTTCTTCGAAAATACCACCTGAATCATCCGTAGAAATAGGCAATTGCGAGGAATGAACACCAGAGGAAGGAAGATACTGCCAAGTGAATTTAACAGGACGCAGTTTTTCTCCTTTGCCATTGAATTCTTGGACTGACACAAGGCGTGTCCACTTGCCGTTGGATTGGTCTGAATTGTCATTATAGGTAAATGTGTATTTGCGATATACGGAATTGTTGCATGTCGTCGTTACGGATGAAAGGCATATGTCAAGCCTTCCTTGCTGATCCTCTATGACAAACGGCCTTGAATTCACTCCGAGGCTCTGATAGGTGAAACTTATCTTGTTGACGATTCCACGACTCTGTGTCGAGTTCGTCCCGTAAGTAATGGTTGTGGGTCTGATGTTAAGATTACTGACAGTATACTCATAAGTTATATAGTTGGAATACCTGTCTGCCGCCTTGCTGATATACCACGAGGCGATGCGGGAATGACCGCTTTTATTCTTGTAGGTTATCTTTGAATTAGCGGAATTGCCATACTGGTAGGTCATACCGGTATTGGTTGTTATCTCAAACCATGTCGTTGTTGTGCTATTGTCGTAATTACCATGTTCTACAACTTTCGTAAATGGATTCCCTTCTACCGTATAGGTGGCTCCGTTTTGTCCGGAAGTACCAGACTGGAGTATCAGGCGCTTGCCGTCAAGAAACAAGTTGTCGCTTGCCGTATATGTAACTCCCGCCTGTCTTCCGTCATGGAACAAATCGTGCCCTCCTCTGGTAATTACCGAGATACCCGTTATGCTGAATCCATATCCTGCAAGCCCATATCCACTAAACTGGCTATTATAGGACAACCCTATCTGTGGTGTTAGCGCTCCTCCATTGGGTGCCTTTATTTTCAAATCGTAGACGGCAGCCCCGGAATTGTTGACGGAAACATTACCTTCAGGTGTCCCGACAGAGTAACCTGCATTGGGAGACGGTGGTGTATCCGGATCAACAGGTTCGATTGGAGTTTGGGGATCTCCCGGTTCGAGAGGATCCCCCGGTTCCGGTGTGTCATGTGTCGGTGGAGAAACTGACATAATGACTGCCGATCCTGTGTTTTTGGCAGATGCCCTGCCAGGCAGGCTGTCGTTCGGTATCGTATCCTGATTGGCACGGAAGTGGTGTATGTCCGTAGTCTGGGCATAAGCCGGTAAACTAAGCGATAAAAGGAAAAGCAGAAACCGTGTAATGTATGACTTCATCATTTCTTTATAATTTTCCAGGTTGTCGAATTATTGTTAACGGTTATTCTTAGCAGATATATACCGGCGGGCTGGTTACTGATGTTGGTATCAAAATTGTCCGTGCTCATATCATCTGCCATAATCTGTGCACCTTGTGTCGTATAAATGCCCAAGGAGCATTTGTCCGTATTCTTGAGTCCTGAAATACAGACCTTCAAGATACCGTCTGTGGGGTTGGGGTATATTTTGATGGAATGTTCATGAAGCATGTCGGAAAACACTTGATTCTGGGAATTAAATGTCTGCTGTTTTACCATAGCCTTCGAAGCTGGCATTACGATTTCTCGTTTTACGCGATTACCTGCGGCATCGTAGGCGTATCCAATTTTGTCTTGTGCAGAAGACATGACTGGTAGTAAGGCCAGATAAAGCAATAAGTAAAATTTTCTCATATTCCTGTCTCTTATACA
>CAUULA010000116.1:0-7246 GCA_963545855.1 uncultured Prevotella sp. | reverse complement strand
CTACACTCGACTAGTCGTCGGCAGCGTCAGATGTGTATAAGAGACAGCTTTTTTGGAGCGAGCTTTTAATTTAAGTATATTATTGGAATTAGTTATTCACCTTTTTCCATCTTTGCCTTGAGATCAGCAAGGACATCAAGATCGGCAAGAGAAGTACCAGCCGCAACATTATTGACTACCGGGGCATCGGCCTTTTTGGCGGAATGCTTGTGAGCCGACTTAACATCGTCTTTCACATCCTCGAATGTACGAGAGTGAGAAAGGATTATGCGGCGTGTCTCCTTCGCAAACTCAATAACCTTGAAAGGAAGTTCCTCGCCAAGCTTGGCCTGAGAGCCGTCTTCTTTCTGGAGATGCTTAGGAGTGGCAAAGCCTTCACCGCCTTCATTCAAGGTTATGACAGCTCCCTTATCCATCATCTCCGTAATCTTACCCTGATGAACGGAGCCCGGAGTATATATTGTCTCGTAGGTATCCCAAGGATTATCCTCTAGCTGCTTGTGTCCAAGGCTCAAGCGACGGTTTTCCTTGTCGATTTCGAGAACCACAACCTCTATTTCAGCCCCAACTTGAGTGAACTCTGACGGATGCTTAACCTTCTTGGTCCAAGAAAGATCAGAAATGTGAATCAATCCGTCGACGCCCTCTTCAAGCTCTACGAAAATACCGAAGTTGGTGAAATTGCGAACCTTTGCGGTATGCTTGCTTCCTACAGGATACTTTTCCTCTATATTCTCCCACGGGTCTTCCTTCAGCTGCTTAATGCCAAGGCTCATCTTGCGTTCTTCGCGGTCGAGGGTCAAGATCACGGCTTCAACCTCGTCGCCTACATGCAAGAATTCCTGAGCTGAACGCAAGTGCTGACTCCATGACATTTCAGACACATGAATCAGACCCTCTACGCCTGGTTGAATTTCTACAAATGCCCCATAATCAGCAATAACGACAACCTTACCCTTAACATGATCACCAACTTTCAGATCGGCGTCAAGGGCATCCCATGGATGTGGGGTCAGTTGTTTCAAGCCGAGAGCGATACGCTTCTTTTCCTCATCAAAATCTAAAATCACGACATTGATCTTCTGATCAAGCGCTACAACCTCATGAGGATCACTCACGCGACCCCAAGAAAGATCTGTGATATGAATCAGTCCGTCGACACCGCCAAGGTCTACGAATACACCATAAGAGGTGATATTCTTAACTGTGCCCTCAAGCACCTGGCCTTTTTCAAGCTTAGAGATGATCTCTTTCTTCTGCGCTTCCATCTCAGCCTCAATCAGGGCCTTATGAGAAACGACAACATTGCGGAATTCCTGATTAATCTTGACAACCTTGAATTCCATCGTCTTGCCTACAAACTGGTCGTAGTCGCGGATAGGATGGACATCTATCTGGCTACCGGGAAGGAATGCCTCAATGCCAAATACATCAACAATCATGCCACCCTTTGTACGGCACTTGATATATCCCTGGACAATCTCGTCATTATCAAGAGCCGCATTGACACGCTCCCAACTCTTTTCGAGCCGGGCTTTCTTGTGAGAAAGCACCAACTGTCCTTTCTTGTCTTCCTGATTTTCTACATAAACCTCTACCTTGTCGCCAACCTTAAGATCCGGGTTGTAACGGAATTCAGACGCAGGAATGATGCCATCACTCTTGTAACCGATGTTAACGACAACTTCTTTTTTGTCTATTGAAATAACTGTACCCTCAACGGTCTGATGCTCAGAAATCTTGTTAAGAGTCTCATCATAGGCCTTCTCGAGGTCTTCTTTGCTGACATTTACATTTGCCCCATTTTCAAAATCATCCCAATTGAAGTCCTGTAATGGTTCAATGTTCTTGAAATCTGCCATAAAATAATTAAAATGATTAAACTTAATAAAGTTAGACTTTATGTGAATTAACTCGTGATAAGGCACTAATTGCCAAATCAGTTGCAAAGGTACTGTTTTTCAAATAGATATCTCTCCGAAAATACGGAGAAAATTCTTCTTTTAGATAAAATTAACAATAGGAAGCTAAGTATGGATTCCATGGGCAAGTGCGAAATCAGCGGAGAACACCCTTGGATATCGCGCTCTCCAGAGCGAAGCGTAAATCCCCGCAATGTATAAATCTGCTGAAAGTGCCAAAAGCGACCTTGCGAGAGGGCGTAATAAATTATATTCAGTTAAGGATATTTTCTCGAACTGGCTCATAAGAAGGGGGTGGGGGACAGAGGCAACCACAGGCGCCTGCTTAAAAACTGTTAGTGAATAATTATGCATTTGCGATAAGGTCGCACACAAAGTGGGCGGCTTCGTCTAACGAACCCCTCTTCCCGTGAGCCCCTTGTAGCGCATTTATGAGCCCCGCGTTCTTCTTTCTTTACAAAATACCCCCATTTCTTTGAAGAGAGGCAGCGACGATGAGACTAAAATGCCGTCTTCAGCAATGCTTTTAACGCCTTTTAGGCGTGCAAACGACGGCTTCCGGCATACCTTTAAGCCATTAAAAGGATTTCAAAAGGCGTTTTTCATTCGCCGTTATGGTTATTTCTGAATAATTATTCAATAAAAGGCGTATATGCAATTCGTGTTTCCCATGCCAAGGCCTGGCGGGTTACGAGTTGAAATCATGATAAAGTTAGAAAGGCATCCAAATTAGATTTGTTCAGCGTGAACATGTTGCGACATACCCACGAAAAGTCTCTCGGGACGCGTGGTGCGCAAGTTTCATTTTGAAAGTATCATCTTAGCCATGTCTTTATACCGACAAGAAGAAAACCTTATCGCAATGCCTTTTAGTGTTCCTTTGTTACCTTACTCTGAGGCTTTGTCTTTTTCTTCCGAGGTTTTCTCCATAGATCTCTCCACTTGGAGAAATCTTTCTTTAAAATAAATCCCAGTCCCTGTGTATTCAAACTATTACGGGTGAAATATCTGTCATTGGTCTGATTATAAACCCTAATGGCAAAGTTTCCATTCGGGATAATAAGATAGCGCAGATCAAAATCTCCAATAAAGCTCGTTGTTGTGTTTGCGTTATCCCGATATCCAAATTGTCCGTTGAATAACAGCCGGTTGTTAAGCAGACGCCCCGTCAGTATTCCTTCATACTCCGCATTGTTAAAGCCTTCCGTTCCCGTGGAGATATTTGCGCCTAAATTCCAATTGCTGTTGTTGACGACACTCTTCAGGACATTATTCAATTGCTGGCTTAACTGACCACTCAAAATACTTTGCATAGCCAATGAAGTTTCGCTTTGCTGAGTGGAAGTCCCCTCGGCAACGGCATTATTGTTTCCCTGGGAATAGAATCGGCCAATGGCCAGAAGATATAGAACCTGTTGATTCATCTCCTCCTCGCTATTGATGAGATTCATTACCATCTGTTTTGCCTCGCTGTTTACGGTGGGCAGGTCTAAGCCAAAATCTATTTGGGGAGATGCGGGAGTGCCCGTAATATTCATGAGACAGTTTACTCGGATATTGTTATTTGAAAATGACCGGCCGATATTCAAATCTGCGAGACTTACTCCATTCACAGTATACTTTGCCTTTAGATTCAATGCGGCATTATATGCGTCTCCCCGAAAAACAATACGGCTCCCGTCTTGGAACTCAAAATTACGACTGATGACATTTTGGATGGTGAGCTTGTAAGTCCCGTACTCCACATTATAGTTACCAAACAGGTCAAATGCCCCTTTATTATAATAGGTCGCACGAATAGCACCATTGCCGAACAGGGAAATCATGTCGCCTGATTCCTGATCCATAAGCACGCGTAGATTAAAGTTTGGATTAGAATTGACAAGGAAATTCAAGTGAATGTCTGTCGGAATGTCTACGGCGGCACTTCTCGGTTGCAGAAGACGGACGCTTCCAGCAGTATCTATCTGGAGAGAATCATTCCTGTTCCTCCAATGAATAAAGGCCTGGTTGCTGATCGTTGCCGGACTTGCCGCGTTATAGACGATAAATGAGCCTTTCTCTGGAGTAGCATTAATATTAAAGTCTATGCTTCCATTGCGACCAATGATATCACAAGTGCCCGTCGCATAAATCGTTCCATAGAACGAGCCTGTTCCAAAGTCATGAAAGTCATAGGCCAATAGATTATCGACGGAGAGATTCAAATCGTATGTTAAATTCGTCAGCGCCTTATGGTGCAATGCTCCGTTCACAACACCATGATGCCCCCTATCGTCTAAGATGGAGTCATTTGAAAATATAATTTCATTCGGAATCATCGTAATCGTATCGTTCTTCAGAATGTATGCGGTATTCAGTGGAATGATGCCGACAGTTCCATTTGCTACAAGTTTTCCTGTTAAGTTCACCTCGTCCAGACTTCCTATAACCCTGCATGCTCCATTTGCATGCACATTGACATCTCTCATAAAACTTCCGCAGAACCCCTCTAAGAATTCACATCGCGTGTCCTGCGCCTTGATGCCTAAATCAATATAATTCCTTTGAGGCGATACATACCCCTTGATCAATGTACGACTGTTGTCTTCATCGTATGCGATTCCATTTATATCTATCTGGCGCTCTTTATTATTCAGGTTTACATCGGCTGAGAGAATGCCCATACGCCCCTTCTCAAAAGTAAAGTCCGACACCACCAGGTCTGCATGGACTTCTGGTTTTTCAAAAACACTCGATAGAAATGCATGCCCTGTAGCCTTCCCGCCAAATTCGACAGCATGGAAATTAAGCAAGTTTAAAATATAATTCACATCAACTCCCTGCAGATCTATTCCCACGGTGTCTTTAATGCTTTTCGTAGCAATTCCGCTAACAATGACATGTTGTTTGTTATGCTCGATAGCAAAATGATCAATGATGGCACGATCTTTACTATAAACTATATCAGACGGGTTTACAGTCCATATACTATCGCCGATATTGATATCAGATGTGTGAACCATGATATGCGCAGTCGGCTCATTTTTCTCATTCTTAAAAAACTGAGTCTCTGCATCAAGGGTTCCGGCATAATCTAAATCTCCCTTGTTCTGAAACGAAAACAGGGTAGCAAGTTTATTATCCGCAGCACTTGACCTAATAGCCCAGTTTGTGAAATCACCAACTTGACCTATCCGCCGAAACTTACCATTGGCTATCAATGTGTCATTGGGCGTGTCTATATCCAGATATCCCTGCTCATACAGATTCCCCCTATATGCAAATCGGGGCATTCGGAATATCAGATTCATCTTTTCCCTAGAATCGTCAATATATCCCTCCATATGAGCAGGCTGACTCAACTCTAATGGAATATCCAACAATTTATTAAGCCAGTCAGAGCGGATTATAGTCGCATTTATAGAAAAGCAGTTGTCATGTTTAGGAACATTGGCGGGAAGTCCAGGAAGAGTAGGCAATCTCTTGCCTATCAAGTCTGTAACACTGCTAATTATCGAAGCGTAATCAAACCTGCCATGAATTTGTATGTTTCCAAAATCACTTGTCATTTCAACCTGACGAGCACCTCCTCCAGATGAAGAGCGAATTGTTAAGGACGACAGGCTATAATCGTTTTCTTTCGATTCCATCGAGAAATTACGAATATCGACAATACCATCTAATGAATTCAAGCCTTTGCCTTTTAGGTTTATATTAGCATCAAAACTGAATATAGCGCCAGGATACTTGTTGGTAAACTTTAGCACGGATGGATTGAGATGTCTGACCTGTGCGATAATATCAGTAGATGGATTTGATCTGTCTATATTGAAAACACCTTTCAAATCTATTTTCCCATTAGGATCATCAATTCCCAATGCGCCGTTAAATTGCCCGTCTAATAATGTCCCATTTATCGTTAAGTTGCTGTAGCTATAGTCTTTATAATCAAACCTCTGGATTATTCCTTTAGCTGTTAAATCAGGCAGGGAATTACCATTCAACTTTCCATTTACATCAAGATTTGTAGCTATTAATCCGAAATCATCATTAGCCAAAATCTTATCCAGGCTAATGCCATCTGTCTCAATATGTCCGTTAAAAGTTGAACCATGTTTGCCTAATGCGAGATTTGCGTTTCCAATATCTGTTACAAGAACTCCTTTAACAGACAAGTTATTGCCAAAACCACCGATTTCACCGCGATACTTAAGGTTTCCCACCCTGGCCAACTCTGCAGGTAAGTTTAATTTCCGCCCCAAATTCTCGGCTATCATATTTATATCGTCAGAGCTTATGGAGAAATCCCCAATTTCCATATTCCACCTGGGATTGCTCCCCCAATGGCTCATGGCCCCATTGGCTTGTAATCTAAAACCACGGCGGTGAGATTCTATTCTAATATCCTTTATCCTTAACGAAGTGCTTGTTCCCGAAAACGAAGAAGAAAAATAAAATGGATTATTGAAGCCTTTCAGAGAATGATCTAAACTCGACAAGTCGTATAGGGTTATTTTTGAATCTGCTATTTCTCCTTGATAAGTTAGTGAGGGTAATTCCAACTTGCCATTCCTATCAAATATGTAATTTGCTGTTATCAAATCTGATTTTAGCCATGAGTTGGGGAGTTCAAGGCGGAAATTGACCAGCTCGGCTTTTCTATTATTAGCAGCCAATTTAAATTTAAGCAATTTTACATCCAGTCCCTTTGCTTCCTTAAATACCATCTTATTTACATTCAAATTCAGGGAATCTTCTCTAAGCACATTTAAAATAAGGTGTGCACTGATATCTCTTATGTCTAAGTGATGTAATGATAGTGTATTTGGAGTCTTAGCACAATATGGTTCATTATACTTTAGTTTTCCATTTCGAATAATCAAAGAATTGATAGCTAAATCGAGTGGCATACGAACTGTTGTATCCTTTGATGCCAAAGAATCTATTAAAAAGCGGAAATTCAGATCTCCTTTTGGCGTCCCCTTATATAAATTAGCCTGCAGACCGAATAACTGAACGGACGAAACAGACACCCGGCCTTGTATAAAAGGTAACAGATCTACCTTTGCAGAAAGACGGGTGGCCTTCAACATTTGATGCCCTTTCTGATCCTTTATTAATAAATCATCTATAATTAAACGATTCAGAAAGCCAATATCCACACGCCCAATCTTAACTTCCGTTCCTAATCTCCGAGCCAACGAGCTACTTACTTGGATTGCCGCGAAATGCTGTACTGGCGGGAGGTGCGTCAGTAAGATTAACAATAAATACAGCCCTGCTACGGTCCATATTATACCTGTCTCTTATACACATCTCCGAGCCCACGAGACTCGACGTCA
>CAUULA010000115.1:0-7321 GCA_963545855.1 uncultured Prevotella sp. | reverse complement strand
TCAAACGAGTTGGGGTTGGCCACCCGATGGTCGATGCCCGTGTCGCAGATGAGCAGCGACTTACCGGGCATGACCGGATGTTCCGTTCCGTTGCCGGGAATCATATAGACAGACCATACCGTGAATGTGTCTTTACGGATGTCGGGAGAATATTCGAAATACTGCACCGACTTGAACTTCGACTCGCAGAAGGCCAACCCGTCGGCATAGAGCACATGGTCGGTATTGTTGAATATCTTGATATAGCCGTCGCCATAGTATTGCGACCCCGAAGCGCGCAATGTGCCGGCAAAGAATATTTCTTCAAAGATGAAGTCATCGTTTGCAGCCGAAAGGAAAGTCTCTATTCGGAGACTTCCCGATGCTCCCGCAAGGGTTATGTTTTCAGCCTTGCCGGTGAGGTGCCCTTTCGCCATGGTGGTTTCTGTGCCGTCGCTGTTGTCATAGGTAACATCGGCCGAATACACACAGTCGTAAAGTCCTTCTGGTAATCGGATATTGTCGCGACGGGCAAGGCTCGTTTTCTCACCAGATGTGAGATTGATGAACAAGATATTCTCCGACACCACCTTGAGGTTTTTCACATTTGTGGGATAATCAATGGTGAGGTTTGTCGAAATCTCCGTGAGCACTTTGTCGTCGCTGCACGATGATAGCAGGGCTATCATGATCAGTGTCAAAGTGTATATAATATTTTTCATCTTCTTGTTTCTTTCGGTCATTAATAGATTGGAGATTATATTGTGAGATTGGCTTCCACCCCGAAATAGGGTGAAGCGTTGCGGCGTATCACCTTACCGTTGGACTTATAGTCGGGCAGATAATCCAATATCTTGTTGGCAAAGAAAGACAAGCGCATATAACGCCCGATGCGTTTGGTAGCCTTGAGATTGACGATCATCGACATCGGCACCGTGAACGGACGAAACATATCATCCTTGTAGGTTTGCAACAGTTGTTTCAGAAAGACATCCTGCTCACTCTCTGGGGTGTAGGGATGAACCTTCCCGTCGTCCGCCGAGATATAGGCTATAGGATAACCGTTCTTCTCCTGTCGCTTGGTTCTGATGAGCCACATGTATTGCACCGAGGTGGTGAAGATAAATCCCCACTCGGGCACTTGGGTGTCGAGTATGAAGTTTGTGTTCAGCCTGTCATTCACCCGTCCGTCGTTCCAGTCGTAGAGTCCCACATATGATTCGCTCACGGGACGATTGTCTATCACCGTACTCACAGGATCGAACATCGGCTGACTGTTGGTGTAGGTGGTGCGAAACCACGCTCCGCTGATATTGATACGGGTGAGTAGGGCATGGATACGGGCAGAGGTGAATTGCAGTTCGATGCCTTGCTTCACCATCTTACTACCGTTCGAGGTCTGTTGGTAGCCGTCAAGCACATGCCTATTGTCAAAGGGCAGTGTGTGCCAGTCTGTCCCGGCAGACATCTGCGAAGCCTCATATTTTTTGTAAAGGTAGTCGCCGTAAATACGGGAATACCGGAAGCCCGAGGTCATTTGTTCGTAAAAATAGTCCACGCTCAGCGAGTTCTCTTTCCAATCGATGTCCAGCCGTACTTCCCACTTCCGGTTACGGGCCGGCTTGATAGCATAGTTGGTGGGATCCTGCCGGTAGCTCATCACCACAAAGCGACTGTCGCGTTCGGGATTTTGGGTGTCGTAGTAGGCCAGTTCCAAAAAGTCGCTATAATAATTATCGGGATAAAGATAGTTGAGTGTGGGATTTTTTGTCGTTAGTCCCCATCCCGAAGCGACCGCAAGACGCAGAGGACTGCCACCGACCGTGAGATAAGGCAATCGCCAGTTGAGGTTGACACGCGGATCGGCATACACTTTTCCACTCATTTCAAAGCGTTTGTCAAGCCCCGGCATGGCGTTCAGGCGTATCCCGAGCATACCTTCCAGTACACTGCCCCCTATCTTCGCCACGAAGTTTTCCTCGCCAAAGGCCGACAAGTTTTGTAGCCCGGGAATGTCCTTGTAGCGCCGAGGCCTGGCCGACCACCCGTTGACGCTGAGCGGATGGCTCATGTCATACACCTGTCCGTCGCCAAAATTCTTGGAATAGTCCCAGTTAAGGCCCACCTTCAGGCGGTTTTCCAGTTTACCCAGGTCCCAGCGGAGCAGTCCCTTGGCCTTGAGCCAGGCGTTGAAGGGTTTGCCGTCGCACAGATAGTCGGCCACATATTCGGCATAGACAGCCGCGGCCTCACGTTCTCCTTCCTCCCATCCCGTGGGTACGATGCCGTAGCGCTGCGGAGCCACGAGGCGTCTTTCGTGCAGACGGTCCAGTTGCTGCGACACGGAAGTATTGACTTCCACCTCGCGGAGCAACCCTTTCCTACGCTTCAGCGACCAACTATTGGTGAAGACCATGCGATTGTAGTTGGAGCGGTATTCGTCGATGCGCCCATAGTTGAGGTCGGGATCGGCCTTGCTGTTATCGAAAGAGCCGGAGTAATCGAATGCCGACTCCCACTTCCATTCCGTCTTTTTTGCTGTCATTTTCCGGAAAGTGTAGCGCAGCGAAGCATTCATCCGCTTATAATTTTCGAGATTATCGGTAGGATCTACTTTCGAATCCAGAAAACCGAGATCCATATTGAGCACATGCGTATCCCCTGTCCCTATGGCAATACCCTTGCCCACAGAAAACAGCTTGCTGTAGCCATCGGCCTTGAAACGGGCCGAGAGCGGCATCTTCCGGCGTATCTTCTTGATGTCCACGATGCCACTGGTAAGATTGCCATACTCCGCCGATGGTATTCCCCGCACCACTTCCACGCGCTCGATGTCGTCGGTACCGATCGTGCGCATATCCACTCCCTTGTTGGTGATATTACGATAGTTCTCCGCCCCGCTTCCCGAGGTGATGTGCTGGGTGTCGGAGAGCGGAGAGAATTGCAGGTTGGCATCGGTATTGATGGGTGTTCCGTCCACGATAAACTGCGTGCCGAGCGAGGATATGGCAAAAGCGTTGTTATGGTACAAGGTCCCGCCAGCTGTCATGGTTCCCGTTTCGCGCAGGGTTATCGTGTTGGCAACACCCATATTCGGGTCTTTGGAATAACCTCCCGGCAGTAGTTCTATCAGGTCGGCAAGGCTGTTGGGTTGTAGCTGGTTCATGGCATCCCGTCCAATGATGGAACGGGTAACGAGTCCTTGAGCTTCCTTGGCCGTAACCGTCACCTCGCTGAGGCGGAGATTTGCTTTCAGATTCACATGCAGCGTGGTGTTCTTGGTAAAAATCACATTGCACTTATAAGGTTCATAGCCCACATAACTGACTTTCATCACATAGCTCTCTCCTGCCACTACATCGAGAGAGAATTGTCCATCGGCATTGGCAAGCGTAGCCCTCGGATGCTTGCCTTGAAAAGAAACCGTTGCCGAGGCAAGCGTGCCTTTATCCGCGGCATCTGCCACGACACCGCTCACATTGACATATTTCTGGGCCACACCATGCAGTGAAACCAAACTAAACAACACAATAAAAATATACTTCGAAACCATTAGAAAGGAGGTATGCGTGACAAGATTAATATATGGATACAAAGATATAGCTATTCGGAATAATTACCAATACCTAAAAATGATTATTTTACAGGTGGCCGGACGAGCGAGAAGGGCCATTTATGATAGGGATCTCCGCTAATATCTAACTAATTGTTTGTCAATGCCATAGGATAATAGAATATTCGTACTTTTACTTTACGGGAAATCCACAGAACGACCCATCACGGACGGTATCGGGGAAACTATAAAAAAATCGTCGTGAAATTACGAATAAATTCAGAGATTATGGTATCTTTACCTCTCACAGGGTTTGATTTTCAGCAAAAATCTCGTGATAGTTTTGCAATGAGTGAACTCGGCCGCATATACGCCCAACTTCCACCAAAATTGACGCTTCTGACAGTTTTATTTCTCTATCTTTGCGCAGCAAAAGAGTATCGCTTGCAATAGGGAGACAATACTTGCCAGAAGAGTAATCCTCGCAAAGGACTCTTACACCTTGCAACATTTGCTACATTGCATAAAAATACGATTCTCTTCATCATTGCTTTACTTATTTAAATTAACTCTGATTCCTATGTTAAGATTGAAATTTGTGGGTCTGTCTTTATATATGTTCTCAACAGTACTGCCATTGTTGAAATGACGGCTTACCCCCGGCTCTATATAAGCACTGAGATCCTCACTAAACCTGTATTCTCCTCCAATGGCCGCATTAACCGAGAACACGGGGCTGCCCTCTTTAATGGCAGAGCTTTTCGGACTTGCTTGAGGCGCATCCTCTACGGCCAGTTTCGCCTCTCCTTTTACAAGTTTTTCTATCTCACCGCCTACTGTTGCATAAACATTGAACCTTTTTGTCTTGGCAAGACTGTAGCTTGCACTTACCGGAAGACCAACATAATGCAGGCTTTGTTCCACCACATAACTCTCGCCTGCCTTGCTATACGAGAAATCAGAGCTGAGATGGCTGTAGGTAAGACCTGTCTGCAGGCTCCAACGCCTACTAAGATTGTATCTCACAGATATGCCAAACTTAACCGGTTGATGATGCTTCGTATTGATTCTTACATCCTCCGACCCTATTATATAATCCTGTATATTGCCCCCTGAGAATTTTGGATCATAGTCGCCGTAAGGGTTTGCTACATCCAACATAAGCCTTTGGCCATTGATTGATGTTCCTGCAGTACTATTATAGGAAGTTCCAATACTAAACCGAGATGACCGGGCGCCGCGTTTGGCATACGAGGTATTATCCGTTTCCAGGTATCCCCGGGACGGTTGATTTTTAGTCCGGGGATTGCCGGTCTTTTCTGCCATCTCCTGTTCCGGATTACCTGCCACCCGTTGGTTTTCGGCAGGCTCATCGTTGCTGACGGTATTCTTTTCCATATTACCATTAGAATTACCGGCAAGCAAGGTCTTATCGTTAAGACTCGCTCGTGTATCTTTGAAAATGGATGAGACCAACCTTACGATATTTGGCGCATGACTGCTCGTACTTGTTTTTGTCATTGAGGAATTTGAAATGACATTTGTTTTATTATCAAGCACAGTTGCAACCGGTTTGGGCAAAGAGGGTTGGTCAATAAGCATATCGCCCAGATATAGGCCAATAGCAACTATGGCAGCAACAGAGGCAGAACGATAGATCCATAAAGATATTGTCTTTGCCTTCTGCCGGGTAGAAGAATGTGCGGGGACTACTCCGCGGCGAGTCATCTCCATTTTGATGTCGTCGAGAAGACCTTCAGGCGCCTTTACATCGTATTCACTTTCAATACGAGCCTGCAATTTATTAAGCCATTTTTCCTTCATAGTCTATACCTATATGTTTTGCCCTTTAAGCATCCTTGCAAGCATGTTTTTTGCCTTGTGAAATTGTGATGCGGAAGTGTCTGGTTTGATATTGAGAAGTCTTGCTATTTCCTTATGAGTTTTGCCTTCCATCACAAATAAATTAAAAACAGCCCTATAACCTGACGGCAGCTTGAGGATTGTATCTGTTATTTGTGCTATGGATAAACTGTCAATATCTGGGTCGTCAACAACAATATCCGGCAAGTCTAAATCTTTATCTACAAAAACACTTGAATCATTATCCCTAAGAAAATGAAGAGACTCATTAACGACCACCCTTGTAAGCCAAGCCTTCAAAGAACCTCTCCCCCTATATTCAAATGTATGAATCTTAGTAAAGATTCTAATGAAAGCTTCTTGGAGCACATCATGCAAGTCCTCTTGATTCGCGATATATCGCGAACATACCTTGGCCAGATAATCCGCATACTCGCCATAGAGTTCATCCATGGCGAGGGTATCATCTTTTGCAAAAAGGCTTATAATATGTTGCTCTTTATTAAACCCGGACAAGCTCATTACTCAGTGGGGGAGACTTTCTATTGATACTATTTGCGACTAATGTACTTGAATTTGACACTCTTCATACCTGTAAATGATTGCCACTTCAATGTCAGGTCTACCTTTTTCCCTTCTGTATCGGGAAGATCGCTGAGCCTGAACGCCACAAGGCCATCACGAACAATCCCCCTCGTATCACCGAAAGCATTGTGATGAAGCACTACTTCGTATGGCTTCTCCCCTTTGACGAGATTTATACTGTGTTTTACTCCATTACCGAAATATGTCCGAAAGCGTAATGTAAGATACCCGTCCTCTACAATAGTTGTCCAATCTTTCACTATTTCTACGGGATCCTTTCCATATACATCATCGTCTTTTTGCCCCAGACTCTGAACCATCTTCTTCGTGAGTATCGTATCCACCCAATTTACATACGCACTTTTTGAATAATGCCCGCTCTGTCCTTCCTGAAGCCTGAAGTTTACAAGGGCCCGCAATTCCTTGTTACCGTAAGGGGAGGTCTTTAAGTTGGTTGGGAAAATTGTTGTTGAGTCATCCAACTGAAAATAAACCTGTCCTGTGGAACTATTGGTCTTGATTGTAACAAGCGCGTTCGGATAATTAACAAGATTATCAAAATCATCATCATTAGAACATGACTGCAAAGTCAATGAGCTTAATACGATCCAAAAACCGAGAAAGTAATATAATAATCGCTTCATCTCTATTCCTCCTTCATTTTATCTATGTTATAAAAGTATTAACTATTTATGATAAGATCCTTATCCTATTAAGAAACAGGGAAATCCTGAAGAGAATTTCCCTGCTCTCCAATGGCTTTGATATTACACGGGGCATTATTTTGCAGTAACAGTAACAGTAATAGTTCCTGCTAACTTGTCCTTATCAAGAACACTTATCGTCGTGGTTCCTGCCTTAACGCCTTTGATCGTAATCTTGTCGTCTTTTACTGTAGCAGTAGCAGTCTTTGTGTCCTTGACACTTACAGTATATGGTGCCTTTCCTGACTTGATGGCAACAACATCCTCCTTGCCAACTTCAACGCTGACATTCGCCTTGTCAAAAGAAAGAGGTGTTACCACATTGACAGCGAGCATACCAGATTGTCTGTTCTTGTCTGTAGCGATAATAGAAGCCTTGCCTTCCTTGACACCTGTAACGGTGATGGTATTCTTATCAACTTTGACCGTGGCGGTCTTCTCGTCCGTAGACTTTACCGTGAAAGGCTGCGTTCCGTTACCAATGGTTACATTGGCAGTAGCGCCAGGCGCAACCTCCACCTTGGCAACGCTGAATTTCAGCCCAGAATTGTTGTTGTCATCATCACCGCAAGATGTAAACACTGCAACACCAAGGCAGCATGCTGCCATCATCATCGTCTTGAAAATTGTTTTCATT
>CAUULA010000114.1:0-7384 GCA_963545855.1 uncultured Prevotella sp. | reverse complement strand
CTAGTCGTCGGCAGCGTCAGATGTGTATAAGAGACAGATTCTAATCTGTCTTTTTGGCGTTCTCGTTGCGGATGAGTTTCCGCAAGAATCGCATTTGGTCTGCAAAGTAAGCATTTTTTTTCGAATTATTCAAATTTAAATGCTTAATAATTTCCAAAGCACGCTGATATTTTCCTTGTTGGATGTAAATGCGGGCGAGCGTCTCGGTATAGTAGATGGCGTTGCTCTCGCTTTCCTCCTCGGGGGCGTCGTCGACTTCCGGCAGGTATTGCACTTCCTCGCTAAGCTCTATCTTGCCTCCCGACTGGCCGAGGAACTGGTCGATGAGAGCCTGTCCTTTCATGAGCGGGGTATCAGTGGGAGCAGTCTCCTCGGTCTCGAGCAGGTAGCTCACATAGTCGGTGGTGGCGTCGGCAGGCGTGGGCTTGCGCTTCTTGCGGGCGCTCTTTTCTTCCTCGCTCTCCACGGGGATGGTGTCGAGGAAGTTGTCGATGAGCAGGGCTGTGCGGTCTTCCGCGGTTTCCTCCTTGGTTTTCCGAGCCGTCTCGCTCTTTCTGGCCGCCGGCTGGTTGCGCAGCTTGTAGTGGGCTGCCTCCACGAGGTTGAAGATCACCTTGCGGTCGGTGATGTAGATGGCTGCCTTGCGCAGCTCCTCGTCGAAGGTGGGGTCGTGCAGGATATAGAGGTTCCGCAGCATGAGGAGGCGTGCGGTCTGGTAGTATGGGTAGAGTGCGATGAGACTTCGGAGATCGTAGAGGGTCTCCTTGTCCATGAGTTCGGGGTGTTTGATGAGTTGCACTAAGTCCATCTGTCTCTTGTCTGTATTTACCAGTTGGCCACGGTGGCATTGAATATCTGGTCCACGAGGTCCTTGCACATCTGTGTTACGAGTTCTTCCTGCACCGACGACAGGTTTTGCGTGGTCTCGTAGACCTGCGTGGCGGTGAACTGGCGCTCGAAGTCCTCTTGGTGGTTTGCGTTGTTGGTGAAGCGCACGGTAACGGTCATCGAGAGTTCGGTCTGCGCGGAGTATCCTTCCGACGACACCGACTTGTTGCGCTGCGAGTATTGCGTGATTTCGCCTTCTATCTTCAGGTCGCCGTTTCGTTTCACCTGGATGAGCTTGGTGTGGTTGGCAAACTCATCCTTCAGCGCGTTGTTGAAGATGGGTGCCATGGGCCCCCACACATAGCTGGAGCGGATGGGGAAGTCGGCGATGGTGATGGTCTTCGTCTTGGAGTAGTCGATGCTGGCTCCGTTGAAGCTGTAGCCTTTGAAGGCGCATGACGACAGCAACAGTGCCATACAGCCGACGAGGAGCATCAGGGTCGTGCGGAGTGCCCCCCCTGCGTGGTGTGCGCAGCCTGTCGGCCGGCGGTCGGTGAGTAAGTTGCGATTCGCCATGTGGTATCTCGTTAATGATTCAATTCACAATTCATAATCCGCAATCTCTAATCCACAATCTTCCTACAGCCCATACTGCTTGATGCGGCGGTAGAGCGTGCGGTCGGAGATGCCGAGAGCCGTGGCGGCTTTCTTGCGGTTGCCGTTAGCCATGCGGAGGGCTTTCTCCACCATCTGCCGCCCGAGGCTGGTCAGGTTCAGGTCGCCGTCTTCCTCCTCGGCCTCTATGAGCTCGGCCTCGGCATCGAGGGGCTGCGGCTGTAGCGAAGACGGCTGCAGACCGGGCATGGCTGGCTTGGTGGGAGCGATGATGGGGTTTTGGAATCCCGTGGCTCCGTTGAGCCCCCGCGCCTCGTCGATCTGCTTGCGCAGCGAGCTCATGTCGCGCCTGAGGTCCGACACATTGCCGCGCAGCTCGTAGAGAATCTTGTAGAGCAGCTCGCGCTCGTTCTCATAGGAGTGGTTTCCACCCTTGCTGATGGGGGCGAGCTCCGTGCTCTCCGGGTCGTGCGGAATGTAGTGGGAGAGGATTTCGCCGCTGATCTCGCGCGAGGAGCTGAGCACCGACATCTGCTCTGTGATGTTCTTCAGCTGGCGCACATTGCCCGGCCACTTGTAGCTGAGCATGAGCTGCTTGGCCTCGTCGGTGAGCGAAATCTTCGGCAGCCGGTATTTCTCGGCCATCTGCATGGCGAATAGGCGGAAGAGCAGCAGGATGTCCTCTCCGCGGTCGCGCAGCGGCGGCATCTGGATGGGAATCGTGTTCAGGCGATAATAGAGGTCCTCACGGAACCGGCCCTCGCGGATGGCCTTGCGGATGTTGACATTCGTGGCCGCCACGATGCGCACATCGGTCTTCATGATCTTGGTGCCGCCCACGCGTATGTATTCGCCTGTCTCCAGCACCCGGAGCAGACGGGCCTGCGTGGCCAAGGGCAGCTCGCCCACCTCGTCGAGGAAGATAGTGCCCTTGTCGGTGATGCCGAAGTATCCCTCGCTCTCGCCGATGGCTCCCGTGAAGGATCCCTTCTCGTGGCCGAAGAGCTCGCTGTCGATGGTGCCCTCGGGGATGGAACCGCAGTTGATGGCAAAGTATTTCTCGCGCCGCCGGGGCGAGTTGTCGTGAATCAGGCGGGGGATGATTTCCTTGCCCACCCCGCTCTCGCCCACGATGAGCACACTGAGGTCGGTCGGCGCCACCTGCAAGGCCACATCGAGCGCATGGTTCAGTCCGTCGCTGTTACCGACGATGTTGTATCTCTGCTTGATTCTTTGCAGTTCGGTCGTATTCATTGGATGACAAAGTTACGCATTTTTTGTGAGATAGCTGCAATTCTGTCAGACTTTTTATGTTTTTTTCTTGTCAAGCTTGATAAGCAGGAGTCCGATGCCCGTCCATACAAGCTCTCTTAATCTTACAATCAGAGCCACGAAGATACCTGTGCTGGTCGTGAGCCCGAGGCCAGTCGTCGACATCAGGAAACCTCCTTCACGGCCGCCCAGTTGCAGCGGCATGAAGAAGAGCATGTTGGCAAACAGCGAGGTGAAGGCCAGGATGAGAATGCAATGAATATAATTTACACTCGGCATCAAGACGAGCAGGATGAAGAAAATCTCCGTGGCGGAGCAGAGGCGGCATGCCAGTTCGAGGCACACGGCCGAGTAGAAGGTCTTGGGATTCTGCTTGTGCAGGTCGGCTATCTGGCGGTCGATGGTGTCGAGCTGCTGCTTGTGATGCTCCACGAAGGGCACGGCCCATCTCTTCACCAGCGGGAGGTGGCGCAGCATCTGCAGCAGTCGGTTGGCGAATCCTTTTTTGTATCCTGTGGCGAAAAACCAGATGCCCAGCAGGCAGAAGGCTCCCGTCAGGGTGAGCATGGCGGCCATGAACACCGACACATGCTGCGTGAGGATGAAGAGGAATATCGAGACGAGCCAGAACCAGAAGTGGCTGAAGATGTGGGTCATTGCGTAGAGGATGACCGACGACGAGGCACGCTCCGTGCCCACGATGGGAGCCAGTTCCATGATGCGATAGGGCTCGCCGCCCATCAGGCCGCCGGGAGTGGCGTAGTTGAGGGCGAAGCCCGATATCGTGAGCTTGTAGACCCACCAGAAGCCCACCTGCTTTCTGCCGCCGTCCTGCGAGCGGATGATGAGCCACCACGCCGAGGCGTTGAACAGATAGAGGAACGCCCAGAGGGCGACCACGGCGAAAAACCAATAGCCCGCATGCTGCAGTCCCTGCCACACCTCGGCAAAGGAGAGCTGCGTGACCATGACGGCGAGCACCACGAGCCCGAAGATGAAGAAAGCGTTCTGGTATTTCCTGCTCATGGCTTATTCGGTTGCCTGCTCCTTGGGCTTTCCGCCCCGTGCTCCCTGCGGCCGGTCGATGCGATCCTTGATGGCGTTCTCGTGTTTCTTGGGAATGGAAAAGCGCACCTTCTCGCTCTCGTCGCGGCGCTCGCGGTAGAGTTTTGGCAAGGGGTTGCCCATCGGCTCGTCGTAACGCTCGCGGTTACGGAACACATCGATGGCCAGGAAGATGGCGTGGCGCAGGGAGTTCTCGTTGGCCGCATCCTTGCCCGCAAGACTGTACTGCACGCCGTGGTTGGGCGCGGTGCACACGATGGGCAGCCCGGTCAGGAGCTGCTCGCTGCTCTCGATGGTGAGGGCGGCGAAGGGTGCCATGCCCTGGTCGTGATACATGGCCAGCACGCCGTCGAAGTTCCGGTAGTCGCCGTTGGCGAAGAAGTCGTCGGCCGCATAGGGCCCGAAGGCGCAGAGGCTCTCTTCGTTGAACTCCCCGATGGCCTTGCGGATGACCTCGTCCTCCTCCTTGCCGCCGCCCGGATTCAGTGAGAGCACGGCGACACGGGGACAGGAGATGGCGTAGTCGCGCTTCAGGCAGGTTACGAATGTCTTGATCTTCCCTGTCAGTTTTTCCTTCGTGATGGCCTCGGCGACATTCTTAAGGGCCATGTCCTCGGTGAGGAGGCCCATGCGCAGCTGCTCGTTCTGCAGGATGGTCATGGGCTGTGTGCCGTCGCTGAAGCATTCCTCGATGTAGGCCGCCTGTCCCTTGAACTGGAAGCCTGTGCCCTGGATGCTGGCGTCGTTGATGGGACAGGTAACGAGCACATCAAACAGGTTATCTCGATAGTCGGTGATGGCACGGTCGAGGGCCATGAGCGAGGCGTGCCCGGCTTCCGGCGAGGCCTCGCCCATCTCCACTTTCACCTCCTCGTCGCAGGCCGTGAGCATGTTCACGCGTCCTTCGCGGGCTTCCTCCGCCCGCTCGATGATGGAGAAGTTGGCCTCTATGCCCAGCGCGTTGCGATGATAGGCGGCCACTTTGGGCGATCCGTAGACGATGGGCGTGCAGAGTTCCAGCATCGTGGGGTCTGAGAAGGTTTTAAAAATCAGTTCGTATCCGACGCCGTTGGTGTCGCCGTGTGTGATGGCCACACGAATCTTTCTTTGTTCCATAGGATGTTTTTTAATATTTTATTTGCCTCTCCGGCTATCTCCCGCGGGAGCGAGCCAGCGCCTTTTCCCGACCCTCCCCATAGCAAAGGAGGCGGTGCGAGGCGCAAGTTGCGAGGTTGCCATTGATATTTCTTCCGTTCATGCGCGCTCTCCCTCTCCCTTGTGGAGGACTGTCGAGGAGGGTTGCTTCATGCTTTCTTGCTCCTTTATATATAGTTATACAGCACCGCTTCGAGCTGCCTGATGAGGTTGCGCTTCTTCTGACCCGGCGCATAGACGAATCCCAGCATCACCAAGAGGGTGCCGTCGCGGCGGTTTTTGAGGTGCCCGATAAACGGGCCGCCCATGATGTCGTTCTCCATTTCCCATTGTCCGTGGAAGTGCAGGTCGAGCATCTTGTCCTGCTGCGCCATCACGGTGGACGGGTTCATGCGCATCCGCATGTCGTCTTCCTCGCCCCGGATGTTGGCCTTGAGGCAGCTGTCCACACGCTGCAACGCCTCGGGGAAGGCCTTCACGGCAGGGCCTGAGAGGTCGCCCAGATGATAGTAGGGGCATTGTCCCCGCAGCCGCAGGATGACGAGGTTCTTCGTGGCGAGGGTGCCGTTGTCGGAGAGCCAGAGGAAGCCGTTGCCCTGCTTGCTCGCTTTCATGTCTGCGGGGATGAAGATGGTCTCTCCGAACAGTTGCCTGACCAAGGCCTCGGCCTTGGGGTTGTGCTTGCGGCGGACTCGCTCTACGGCCTGCCGGTGCTCAAATTGCTTTATGAAGGTTTCGGCGATGCGGATGTTGCTCTTGTTGGCGTATATCACCCGTTGCGGCCGGGTGTAGGCATTGTCTTTCACATCCCAGTCGTGCAGGGAGCCTTTCGTGTAAATGACGATGTTGCGCGCCAGTCGGTAGCTGCCCTTGAAGTCCTCGGCTTTGATGCCCACCACATCATACATCGGTTCCGCCTGCGGCAGATCCTCGCACGGACGGCCAAGACAGTCGGCGATGGCATTCGCGCTGTCGCCCACCACGAGCACCTCGTAGGGCTTCATGCTGCTCATGTCGTGCCCCGCCGGTTGGTGTCCGCCGCATGCGGCGAGGAGCAGCAGGGCCGTGAAGAAGGTGGTCAGCTTATTCATGGCGCCGCCCTCCCGTCTTTCTCGAAGTGCTCAACAAGCCGCAGGCGGCAAAGATATCCTCTCCGCGCGAGGCGCGTATGGTGGTGAAGATGCCGTGGCCGGTCAGATAGTCGCGGAAAGCTTCCATCCTGTCTTCGCCGGCTCCCCGCAGCGGCACGTCCGGTATCTGGTGGAAGCGGATGAGGTTGATGCGGCAGTCGAGACCTTTCAGGAGCCTCACGATCTCACGGGCATGCGCCGTCGAGTCGTTCAGGCCGCCGAAGACGATGTATTCGAACGAGAGGCGCCGCTGGTGGGAGAAGTCGTAGTTGCGGAGCAGTTCCACGATCTCCTCGATGCCCATCCCTCGCTGGGCGGGCATCAGCTCGGCACGCTGGTCGGGCAGGGGAGAGTGGAGGCTGATGGCCACATGGCAGTCGCTCTCCTCGAGGAAGCGCCGCAGCTTGTCCCTGACGCCCACGCTCGACACGGTGATGCGCCGGGGGCTCCATGCCCATCCGTAGGGGGCGGTGAGCACGGCCGTGGCGCGGAGCACGGCGTCGAGGTTGTCCATCGGCTCGCCCTGCCCCATGAAGACGATGTTGGTGAGCCTGCCGGCCTCGGGCAGGGAGTATATCTGGTTCAGGATGTCGGCCGCCGGGAGGTTGCCCTCGAATCCCTGCTTGCCGGTCTGGCAGAAGAGGCAGTTCATCTTGCATCCCACCTGGCACGACACGCAGAGCGTGGCGCGGTCGTCGTCGGGGATGAAGACCGTCTCCACGCACTTGCCGTCTCTTGTGGGGAAGAGATATTTCACGGTGCCGTCCTTGGAGTGCTGTGCGTCCACGGGTCCGGCGCAGCCAATCTCGTAGGCCTCGCCGAGCTTCTCGCGGCTGGCCTTCGCGAGGTCGGTCATCTCGTCGAAGCTCTTCACGCGGTGCCGGTAGAGCCATTTCGCCATCTGTCCGCCGGCGAAGGCGGGCATCCCGAGCTCACGGGCCACGCCCTTGAGCTCGTCGGGCGTCATGCCGAGAAGAGCGGTCTTCCTGTCCATCTTGCTGCCTTTCCTTTCTCCTAAGTCCTGTCTCACGGGCGCCTGTCTCCCAGAGGGAGACCCGGGGCATCCTTTTTCCGCATGCAAAGATAAGGAAAATCGGTGGAATATTTGCAGAAATCCGCAACTTTCATGTGATTTTGCCTGAATCCCTCATTTTCATCCACTTCGGCAACTCGTATCAGGGCAAAAGTAAAAGACCGCTGAAAGGCGGGCTTCTAACGGTTAAAAGGCGGGCTTCTAACGGCCTTTTGCTCTCCTTTTAACGGTTAAAAGAAAAGAGGGGAGTAAGGAGGGGGGAGGGGTTTTGTTTCCCCTCTGCGGG